>DAOUEH010000262.1:0-5636 GCA_034430635.1 Dehalococcoidales bacterium
GGGGCTCGGCTGTCAGGCTGGAGCTGTCTCTCCCCGACGACCTGTACCCGGTAGAGGTTGACGAGGGGCAGATAAACCAGGTTATCCAGAATATCGTTATCAACGCCGACGAGTCCATGCCCAACGGGGGCGTGGTACGCATCGATGCCGAGAATATGCGGGTCAAGAAAGGCAGCCTGCCGCTGCCGGCGGACAACTATTTACGGATTAATATCGCCGACGAGGGCGTGGGTATATCTAAAGAGAACCTGCAGAGGATGTTCGAGCCTTATTTCACCACCAAGCAGAAGGGGAGCGGGCTGGGGCTCTCCACCGTCTATTCCATCGTCCGCAATCACGGCGGCTATGTCACCGCCGAATCCGTTTCCGGTCGGGGCACCGTCTTCCACATCTATCTCCCGGCCTCCGCAAAGCCATCACCCGCCAAAGATAAACCGGAGGCCAGCCAGACCGGCCGGAAGGGGGGCAGGATACTGGTGATGGATGATGAAGCCGTCATCCGTAAGATGCTCATCAATATGCTCAAGGTCGTCGGCTACGAGGTGGAAGTCACCAGCGAGGGCGCCGAGGCCATAGAGGCTTACCGCCGCGCCATGGAGTCCGGCCAGCCCTTCGACGCCGTTATCATGGACCTGACCATCCCCGGCGGCATAGGCGGCAAGGAGGCGGTCGGCAAGATGCTGGAGATAGACCCGGATGCCAGGGTAATTGTCTCCAGCGGGTACACCACGGACGCGGTCATGAGCGATTATAAGAAATACGGTTTCAGCGCCGTTATCGCCAAGCCCTACAGCATCAACCAGCTGGAAGAAACGCTTAATTCCCTGCCCCGGCGCGGCAGCTAGCCACAGGCCCGGCGCTCCGCCGGGGTCAACCGCCGTCCGTCTGGGGGAAGGCGACCTCGGTGTACAGGTACTCCACGTGCTGCTTGTGCTCCAGCTCCTGCGAAGCCAGCTCTTCCAGCAGCCTCCTCACGTTTCCCGGGGGATGGGCCCCCGCCAGCGCGTGGTAAAAATCGTGCGAGGCCTTCTCGCGGTTGGCGGCCGCCAGCAGGATTTCAGCTAGCTTCATATCCGGCTCCAGGCTCGGCTCCGCCAGGTGCTCGGCGATACGGTAGTCCAGCACGTGGTCTCGGGCCAGGGCCCCTTCGCCGAGCTCGCCGCGCAGGTAGCGCCGCAGCAGCTCCTCGTGCTTCTTCTCGGCGCGCGTCATCTGACCCAGCAAGTCCCGGGCGGCCGCATCGGTGGCGGTCCGGCCCAGGCGGGTGTAGAGCTCCTGGGATTCAATCTCTTTCTGTATCGCTCTTTCCAGGACGTCAGCTACGGTTAGTTTGGTGGTCATCTTCTCAACCGATAGACCTCAGGAACTGCCTCGCCTGGTAGTCCCACTCCCGCGACGTTATCGCCACATTGGTCTTCTTTGCCTCGGTACAGGCGGTCACCTCAACGCCGCCGCCGCCCCCCTTGAAGTAGGCGCAGGTGGCCGATTGGTCGGTAATCTCCAGCCCGTGTCCTTCCGGGCCGAAGAATTTTATGGCCCGCTGGGTGACCTCTTGCGGGCTAAGTCGGGACTCTGCTGACAGTTTTAACACTTCATGCCTCCTTCCACCTCAACATTCCGGTCAGGCGTCATGATACGAATAACACTATCAGGCGAACCCGTTCTCTTTATGTTTCGCGGCGATAGCCGCCGCCAGGGCGTCCAGTGCCTTGAAATCGGCCTGGCGAGGGAAGCCCTTGATGATGACCGTGCCCAGCACTTCTACCTTCAGGTTGGGCAGCATCGCCACGAGCTGCTCCACCGCTTTGCCGCCCCAGCCGTAGGAGCCGATGACGGCGGCGAACCGCGCCTTGGGCCTGAGGGCGTTGGCCAGGAAGGCGGCGTGGGCCACGTTGGGGTGCGGCCCGGCCAGGACGGTGGGGGTGCCGATGACGACGGTGGCCGCATCCACCAGGGCCATGGCCAGCTTACCGATATCGGTGGCGGCCAGGTCGAACTGCCTGACGGTGACACCCTCCTGCGCCAGCGCGGCGACGAGGTGGGCCACCATGCGGCGCGTCGAGCCGTGCATCGAGATATACGGCAGGACGACGACATTACCCGGGGTATCGTCAATCCAGCGGCGGTAGGCGTCCAGGATGAAGGCCGGTTTATCGTGCATCGGCCCGTGGCTGGGGGCGATAATATCAATAGCATAGCCCTTGATTCTCTCCAGGTGTTTCTGGATGTTGGCGCGGAAGGGCATCATGATTTCGGCGTAGAACCGCTTGGCGGCCTCGTAGGACTGGCCTTCGTCGCGGGCGTACATGTCCGTAGTGGCCAGGTGGGCGCCGAACAGGTCGCAGGGGAAGAGTATCCTGTCCTCGCGGAGGTAGGTCAGCATCGTCTCCGGCCAGTGTACCCAGGGGGCGTGGATGAACTCCAGCGTCCGGCCTCCCAGGGCGATGGTCTCTCCGTCCGCTACGGTCTGGAACCGGGCGGCGGGCACACCGAAGCGGTCGGTGAGTATCTCCTGGCATTTGGGCGTGCACAGGGCCTTAGCCTGGGGGTATTTTCCCAGTATCTCCGTAATGCAACCGGAGTGGTCCGGCTCGGCGTGGTTGAAGACAACATAATCGATTTTCTTGATACCCAGGCCATCCAGATTCTCGAAGAGCACCGCCCGCATCGGGGGGTCGACGGTATCGATCAGGGCGGTCCTGGCGCTGCCCCTGATGAGATAGGCGTTATAGCTGGTGCCGTCGGGGAGGGGTATCAGCGAGTCGAAAAGGCGCCGGTCCCAGTCGATAGCCCCCACGCTGTAAATGCCCTCCTTAATCTCTCTTGGTTTCATCTTTGCCTCCCTGCGGTAACGGTTTATTATCTATTGAAACACCATCCGGGGGCGCCGTGCAATCTGAAAATACTGAGAAGCGGCGCTAAATAATTACAAAATCGTGACATTCCTACATCTAACTCCGGCTGAGGGGTATGGTGAAGGAAAAGGTGGCCCCCTGGCCGGGAGTGGAATCCACCCATATCCGCCCGCCGTGGGCCTCCACCAGGCGGCGGCACACCAGCAGCCCCAGCCCCACGCCGCGCGCGCCGCCGGGCCGGCTCTTTTCCAGGCGCTGGAAGGGGGCGAAGAGCTCGGCCTGGTCGGCGGGGGTAATGCCGGGCCCCTCGTTGCTGACGCTGATGACCAGCTGTTTATCCTCGGGTTGGGCCGCTACCCGGATGGTGCTTTGCGGCGGGGAGTATTTCACGGCGTTTTCCAGGAGATTATAGAGGATGCGTTCCAGCCTCAGCTCGTCGGCGTCGACCGGGGGTAAATCCCTGGGCAGCCTGGTAACGAACTGGTGGCCGGAGCCCTGGCGTTTGATTTCGTCGATGGCGGCGCGGATTACCTTTCTGGCGCTGATAGACTCGGCGTTGAGGGCGAGGCGGTTGGCCTGGATGCGCGAAAGCTCCAGGAGGTTCACCAGTATGTTGGACAGCATGTCCGCCTCCACCGAGGCGTCCTTGAGGAGCTGCCTCCTTTCCTCCGGGGTGAGGCGCTCCTCCTCGGTCAGGGCGGTGTTGATGGCGCCGGTGATGACCGTCATCGGGCTGCGCAGCTCGTGGGAAACGAGCGAGATAAAATCGTCCTTGAGCTGGTCGAGCTTCTTGCGCTCGGTAATATCCACCACGGAAAGCCGCCGGGCAACCAGCTTGCCCCGGCCGTCGATTATCGGCCGCATGGAGAGGCTCCCCCAGACGCTGGTGCCGTCGGCGCGGCGCATCTCCACCTCTTCGTCGCGGATTTCCTCGCCGGTGAGGAACCGCTGGAATATCTCCTCGGACTTCACCCTGCCCGGGGGCGTATCGGCGAAGAGGCCCACCGCCGATTGCCTCAGCAGCTCGTCCCGGCTGTAGCCGAAGAGCTCGCTGGCGCTGCGGTTGGCCCGCTCGATGCGGCCGTCGGTGCCGACGGAGATATAGGCGTTGGGGGCCTCCTCGTAGAGGTTGCGGTAGCCCTCCTCGCTCTGCTTGAGATTCCTGAAGAGCAGCTTGTAGGGCTGGACGAGCCCGGTCTCGATAATTGCCTTGTAGATAAGGAAAAAGGACACAATCTTGAGGAGGTGCCCGATAATGTTCGGCAGGCCGTAGGGGCTCTCGTAGAGGGTGAAGGCCAGCTCCGAGCCGATGGTGACGATGATGGATAGATACAGCAGCCGCAGCACGCCGCTATCGAACTCCCGCCGCCGGGTGGAAAGGGTGATGACTGAGCCTACCAGGATGGCGGAGATGACGTATTCGCTGATTCTCTTAAAAAGCGTCAGGCCGCTGCCTTCGATGAAGCTCACCGGGAAGATGCCCCAGTAGAAGATGGACATCAGCAGGAGCGCCGTAACCAGGCCGTAGACGGGAAGGAGGTGACCGACCTTGAGCTTACGCCCGATGAAAAGCGGGGCGATGAGGAGGGTGATGCTCTCCACGTAGCGGGCGCTCAGCCAGAGCTGGGTAGCCAGGTTGCTCCCGTATACCTTGAAAACCCCCATCCCCTGGTAGGCGAGGGTATGGATGAGGTCGATGCCGCCGACGAAGAGATAGGCGACGCCGATGAAAATGAAGTAGTTGTTGTCCAGGAACTGACGAGAGTTCCAGGCGATGACGAAGATGCCGAAGGCCACCAGGATGCTGAAGAGCTCGGCGAGGCTGTGGAAGAGGAGGTAGTTATACAGGCTGGAGAAATAGAGCCCCACCAGGGCGGCGACCGCCGCCAGTATGGTGATGTAAACCTGTGCTTTTCTGAGTTTCATATTCGCTACGTCATTGCCGGGCGGCTTTTGGTCTCGCCATAGATAATAACCCTCCAGACGACAGACGTCAACAATTATGGACATAATATGGGTTTTTGACATTATCCGGCCAGGCCGCTATCATTTTGACGTAGAATTTAAGGAAGATAACATGAAAAAATTTCGTATCCTCGTCGTTGACGACGAAGCCAGAATCGTGAACTTCCTCGTCACCAAGCTCAAGGCCTCCGGGTATGAGATGCTCACCGCCGCTAACGGCGAGGAGGGGCTGGAACAGGTCAAGGCGCAGGAGCCAGACCTTATCGTGCTCGACCTGCTCATGCCCAAGATGGACGGGCTGGAGATGCTCCAGCAGCTGCGCAGCTTCTCGGCGGTGCCGGTAATCGTGCTGACGGCCAAGGGGGCCGACGCCGATAGAATCAAGGGGCTGCAGCTGGGGGCCGACGACTACCTGCCCAAACCCTTCAACCCCGACGAGCTGGTGGCCAGGATTGAGGCCATCCGCCGCCGCATCGGGCCGGGGGAGAGGCACGAGGCCACCGGGAGCGTGGTGCTGGGAGATGTCACCATCGACTTTAAGAATCACAACGTGGTTGTCGGCGGGGAGGTCAAGTACCTGACGCGTATCGAGTGGCTGCTGCTCAGCCAGCTGGTGAACGACGCCGGCCGCCTCATCACCTACGACGAGCTGCTTACCAGCGTCTGGGGGCCGGAGTACCGTGACGACGTGCAGATACTGAGGACGTGGATAAGTCGCCTACGGAACAAGCTGGAGAGCCACCCCGATAGCCCCCGCATCATCCGCACCATACCCAAGACGGGCTACATTATAGACCTCCCCGAAGGGGAGCAGCC
>DAOUEH010000263.1:0-2796 GCA_034430635.1 Dehalococcoidales bacterium
GAGGACGCCGCCGGCCATGTACTCGCCGAAGAAGTCCTGGGCGGTGCCGCCGATGACGAGTACCGGCCGCTTGTCCTGGTACTCCTTCATGTGGATGCCCGCCCGGTAGCCCACGTCGTCGCGGATAAGGATGGTGCCGCCCCGCGCCGAGAGCCCCACCGTATCGCCGGCGTGGCCGTGGACGGTAATCCGGCCCGCGTTCATGGTGTTGCCGCAGCCGTCCTGGGCGTTGCCGTGGACGACGATGCGCGGCCCGTTCATAAAGGCGCCCAGGTCGTTGCCCGGCGTGCCGAAAATCTCGATTTCCACCGGCTTGTTGAGGTCGGTGCCGATGTAGCGCTGCCCGTGGACGTTGCGCAGCTCGATTTTACCCGTGCCGTTGGCCACGATGTCGCGCAGCCGGGCGTTGAGGTCGCGGTAGTAGACGCCTTTGGCGTCCAGGTTGACGGTCGCCTTCTTCGTCTCGGTCATTTAGCTCCCTGCCATCTTCACGCCCAGAATTTCCAGCTCCGTATCCGTCAGGCCCACACCCCGCAGGTGCAGGCGGTTGCCCCGCAGGCTCTCCAGGGCGTTGACGCCCAGGCCCCCCAGGATGTCCTTGATTTCGATGCTCCAGCCGCGCAGCAGGTTGGCGGCGCGCCGGGCGCCGATATCCGGGTTGATGCGCTTGGTGAGCTTGAGGTCGGTGGTGCAGATGCCCCAGGCGCACTTGCCGGTGTGGCACTGCTGGCAGACGTGGCAGCCCAGCGAGATGAGGGCGGCCGTGCCGATATATACCGCGTCGGCGCCGAGGGCGATGGCCTTGACGACGTCGCCGGAGCTGCGGATGCCGCCGGAGACGACGACCGACGCCTGGTTGCGGATGCCCTCCTCCCGGAGGCGGCTGTCCACCGAAGCGAGGGCCAGCTCGATGGGTATGCCCACGTTATCGCGGATGACCTTGGGGGCGGCCCCGGTGGCCCCGCGCAGGCCGTCCAGCACCACGATATCCGCCCCGCCCCGCACGATGCCGCTGGCGATGGCGGCGGCGTTGTGGACGGCGGCAATCTTGACGGATATAGGCTTGGTATAGTTGGTGGCCTCCTTGAGGGCGTAGATGAGCTGCGCCAGGTCTTCGATGGAGTAAATATCGTGCTGGGGCGCCGGCGAGATGGCGTCGGTGCCCTCGGGTATCATGCGCGTCAGCGAGACGTCGGCGCTGACCTTCTCGCCCGGCAGGTGCCCGCCGATGCCCGGCTTGGCCCCCTGGCCGATTTTAATCTCCACCACCCGGGCGGCGTCGAGGTAATCGGCGTGGACGCCGAAACGCCCCGAGGCCACCTGGACGATGGTGTTGTGGCCGTATTTATAGAGGCTGGGGTGCAGCCCGCCCTCGCCGGTGTTCCAGAGGGTGCCCATCTCGGTGGCGGCGCGCGCCAGCGACTCGTGCACGCGCAGGCTGACCGCCCCGTAGGACATGGCGGCGAACATCACCGGCACGTCCAGGCGCACCAGCGGCGACATCTTCGTCTTGAGCTTGTTCGTGCCCGGCTCTATCTCCAGCCTGTCCGGCTTCTTGCCCAGGTAGGTCACCAGCTCCATCGGCTCGCGCAGGGGGTCGATGGAGGGATTGGTCACCTGGCTGGCGTTGAGCAGCAGGTGGTCCCAGTAGATGCGCTGGGTCTTGTCGTTGCCCATGCCGGTGAGCAGGACGCCGCCGGTCTCGGCCTGCTTGTTGATGTCCTCGATGACCTCCGGGCGCCAGTTGTAGTTGCCCCGGGAGTCCAGCGGGTTATAGGTGATGGTCAGGGCGTGGGTGGGGCAGAAGACGGCGCAGCGCTGGCAGCCGACGCAGTTTTCCTCCAGGCTGCGCACCTCGTCGTCGTCCGGGTCGTAGACCTGCGCCCCGAAGCTGCACTGGTTGACGCAGACCTGGCAGTTGATGCAGCGGTCTTTATCCCGCTTGATGATAAATTTCGGTGCTAAATAGGTCTTCATGGTTTCCTCTGCTTGGGTTCGTCCGTACCGCTCATGGTTCGACAGACTCACCATGAGCGCTCACCCCGAGCTCGTCGAGGGGAGAGCGGCCGACCTCGCTACATCATGCCTTGGCTTTCTCCTTTGTCTTGGCCGGTTTCCTTTCGTCCTTCCCCGTCTTGAGCCGCCCGATGACCGGCTCGCCGCCCATGGGTATCCAGGCCCGGTCCAGGTCGGGGCAGATGAGGCGGATGGCCGATTCCTCCGAGGATAGATAGAGCATGTCGCCCTTCTCCCCGACGGTGAGCGGCCGCAGGCGGATGCGGTC
Source organism: Dehalococcoidales bacterium (assembly GCA_034430635.1). Lineage (GTDB taxonomy): Bacteria > Chloroflexota > Dehalococcoidia > Dehalococcoidales > RBG-16-60-22 > DAOUEH01. The sequence goes on from DAOUEH010000263.1 coordinate 2,285, forward strand.
GGTGAGGCCTATCATCTCGCCGGTGTGGGCGATGACCACGGCGAAGGGCCCGTTGAGAAGTAAGCTCCCGTAGACCTGCCGCAGCGCCCGTGCCAGCTCCTGCTCTTCGGGCGGCATACGCTCGATGTCGTCCCAGAAGGGGGCGGCCAGCACTTTGGCGGCCACCTCCAGCGGCAGGCCGTGCTGGCGCATGAGGAGGTCGATGGCGTAGGCGATGACCTCGGTATCGGTCTGCATGGTGCACTGGTAGCCGAACTGCTCCAGGTAGCGGCGGTTGATGCCGTAGGAGGAAATCTCGCCGTTGTGTACCACCGTCCAGTCCAGGATGGAGAAGGGGTGCGCCCCGCCCCACCAGGCCGCCGTATTGGTGGGGAAGCGTCCGTGGGCCGTCCAGAGGTAGCCTTTATAGCCGTCGAGGCGGAAGTACTCGGCGATTTCCTCCGGGTAGCCCACGCCCTTGAAGACGGCCATATTCTTGCCGGACGAAAAGACGAAAGAGTCGTTTGAAGAGG
>DAOUEH010000264.1:0-1791 GCA_034430635.1 Dehalococcoidales bacterium
GAAATCAATCAACTGGCCAAGGAAGAGTCCTGGCGCATGTTCCGCATCATCGGGGAGATGGTGGAGGGCTTCGACAGCCTGGCGGACATCGAGCCGGCCGTGACCATCTACGGCTCCGCCCGCCTCAAACCGGAGGACGAGATGTATCTCCAGACCGAGGATATCGCCTACCGGCTCGGCAAAGATGGCTTCAACATCATGACCGGCGGCGGCCCCGGCGTCATGGAGGCGGCCAACAAGGGGGCGCAGCGGGCGGAGGTGAAATCGGTCGGTCTCAATATACGGCTGCCGCAGGAGCAGGCCTGTAACACCTACGCCAGCCGTACCATCACCTTTAACCACTTCTTCGTGCGCAAGGTCATGCTGGTCAAGTACGCCACCGCCTTCGTCATCATGCCGGGGGGGCTGGGGACGCTGGACGAGCTTACCGAGGTGCTCACCCTGATACAGACCGAGAAGATAAGGCCCTTCCCGGTAATCCTGTTCTCCAGCGACTACTGGGGCGGCTTCCTGGAATGGCTCATGGCCACGGTGCTGGCCTGCGGCGCCATCTCCGTGGAGGACTTCGAGCTGCTGCGGGTCTTCGATACGCCCGCCGACGTGGTGGAGGCCGTGGGACAGTGGTATAAAAAGCATAAAGTGGTCGGTAAAAAGGCCGTACCGGGCTAGTATTGCTTTCTAACCCGCCCCTTTTATCCCCCTCTCTTAGAAAAGGGAGGGGGGAATGATTAGTAAGAGGGGCTGGGTTAACAACGGGATAAGCCGAGGATGATGAGGGCGGCAGGGTGGGAAAAGATAAGCCCGTATTTTCCCAATATTAGTGAATCAGCGAGCATACAGCCGTATTCTGCAGATATTCAATATTATAATATAGCCCTGTCCCCCTGTTTTGCCGGATATACCGGCCATCGCTGCAAAATCTCTTTTTCCACATTTGACTTATTATCTGATTATCATTATTATTAATCTGTTACTAGTATTAATCTAATACTAGTATGGCTCAATAAACGGTGGGGGTACGCTACCGTGGATGAAATAAACGAAGCCATCAAAAAATTCCAGAGGGAGCTCAACGGCGGCACGGCCTCGCTGGTGCTGCTGCGGGTCCTGGATAGAGCGGCCAGCCCGATGTACGGCTACCAGATTGCCAAGCTCATCGAGGCACAGACGCCGGAGGTGGACATCATGAAGCAGGGCGCGCTCTACCCGGTCCTGCGGTCGCTGGAGGCCACGGGGCTGCTTTCGAGCGAGGTGGAGCCGTCCGTCTCCGGCCCGCCCCGGCGTTACTACAAGATTACCGACTACGGCCGCGCCACGCTTACCCGCTGGATAGAAATCTGGCATCAGACGAGGGATCTTGTCGATGCCGTGCTCAAAGGAGGGGATGATGCATAACGGTATTGAGCGCTACCTTTCCCAGCTGAAGAAGGAACTCTCCGGCAGCGACCGCGCCACCATCCAGGACGCCCTATCCGATGCCGAGGAATACCTGAGGACGGCCCTGGGCAATGCCGAACCCGCCGTCCCCGCGGCCGATGCCCTGGCGGCTATCGTGGAGAAATACGGCTCCCCCGCCGAGGTCGCCGCTGCTTATAAAGATATCGAGTCGCGGACGCCCCCCGCCTTCACCCGGCCGGTCTATCAAGAATCCGAAAGGCCCACCGCGGCCACCGACACGCCGGCCGCACCGACCGATACGCGCCCGTTTTACCTGCGTTTCTTCGGCGTCTATGCCGACCCGCGGGCCTGGGGGGCGCTCCTCTACCTTATCTTCGCCCTGGGCACCGGCAT
>DAOUEH010000265.1:0-2345 GCA_034430635.1 Dehalococcoidales bacterium
ACGGCCATCATCCTCATCGCCTTCGTCATCGTGGCCTCGGTATTCGCCTACGTCGTCCTCTCTGCGGGGCTTTTCTCCTCGCAGAAGACCAAGGAGGCGGTGAATGCCGGGCTGCAATCGACGATGAGCACGGTGGAGATAAAGAGTAGCATCATCGCCAAAATGGAAGGCAGTGTGGTCACGCATCTGTACTTTTGCGTGGGCATCCCCGCTGCCGGCAGCCCGATAGACTTCAACCCGCCTACGACGGGCAATATCAGCTCCCTGGTTATCTCCTATATCGACTCCGACCACCTGATTGCCTCGGTCAACTGGACCATCGAGAAGCTGAGCCACATCAATGACGACAACCTCCTCGACCCGAACGAGATATTCCAGGTAGACGTGGTCATGCCGACCAGCGGTAACGTCAGCGTCGGCCCTTACGATAGCTTCACCCTGGAAATCAAACCCGCCGACGGCCCGGTGATGAGCATCGAAAGGACGGTGCCCGGCCGGGTGACCCAGTACACCAACCTGTACTGATGCGTGCCTATAGCAGCCTCAACTAGCTGATTGAATAGCTGACAGACTACCGGAAAAGGAGGTTTGTATATAGAATAATAAGTTGAGGATTTTAGATAGTTAAAGCTCTGGAACAGGAAGTGGTGCCGCTGGCATCACTTCTTGTATTTTCGGCCCCAGAGCTCTTTTAATATACGGCGTTTGCTGTCCAGGGGCACAGGCAGGTTGCTTTCGAACAGCATGACATGCTCGGCAGGCACGTCGGCGAGGTCGGCCAGCTGTCGCATAGTGAGGCCGTCGGCGACGCGGAGCCTCCGCGCCTGACAGCCGAGGGTGGCATCTCTCTTGACAGTGGTGACTGGCGGCATAGCTCTCTCCCGTACAGATTATGATACACGCCATCCGGGGGGCCTAACAATCATACCAACCCCCCTTTCCACTGGGGGTTGACACCTAGACAACTTGCATTCACCACGCGCCGTCTGTTAAGCTTTCTGCCAGAAACCCGCCACAGGGAGGCAAAATGCCCCCGGACCTATCGGTACAACTGGCCCCCGGGAAAAAGCCTGGACTGGCCCTGGCGAACCCGGTGATGACCGCCTCCGGGACCTTCGGCTACGGCACGGAGTACGCCGATGTTTTCGATATCCAGCGGCTGGGGGCCATCGTCTGCAAGGGGACGACGCTTAAGCCGCGGGAGGGTAACCCCCAGCCCCGCCTGCTGGAGACGGCCGGCGGCGTCTTGAATTCCATCGGTCTGCAGAATATCGGCGTCGCGGCCGTTATCAAGGAAAAGGCCCCCGTCTGGGCCGGCTGGCGGGTGCCGGTTATCATCAATATCGCCGGGGATACCGCCGCCGACTACGCCAGTCTCGCCGCGAAACTGAACGGGGTTAAAGGCGTCAGCGGCCTGGAGGTCAACATCTCCTGCCCCAACGTGCGGGAGGGCGGGGCCGCCTTCGGCGTCCGGCCGGATGCGGCCGCCGCGGTGACCGCCGCAGTGAGAAAGGCCACCACGTTGCCCGTCATCGTCAAGCTGACGCCCAATACCGGCGACATCGCCGCCGTGGCCCGGGCCTGCGCCGGGGCCGGGGCCGATGCCGTCTCGCTGATTAACTCTATCAAGGGCATGGCCATCAATATCGCCCGGCGCCGCCCGGCCATCGGCAACATTACCGGCGGCCTCTCCGGCCCGGCCATCAAGCCGGTTGCCCTGGCGATGGTCTACGAGGTGGCCGGGGCAGTGACCATCCCCGTCATCGGCTGCGGGGGCATCGCCAGCGCCGCCGACGCTCTGGAGTTCCTCATGGCCGGCGCCAGCGCCGTGCAGGTGGGCTCGGCCACCTACGCCAATCCCCGCGCCGCCCTGGACGTGCTGGAGGGCATCGAGGCGTTCATGGTCAAAGAGGGGATAAAGACCCTCGGCGAGATTATCGGGGCGGCCAGGAAGTAGTTGTCCCCCACCCCTTTGCCCCTTTCGGTGTTATCTATTCCCACCCAAACCGCCCTCCATCATCCGCTACTTAGCCCGAAGTTTTCCGCCCCACCACCCGATAATACGTGGGGGTAGGGAGTAAACCCCACGAGTAGTGGCAGGATGCCACAGGGTGGGACGGGTGGGAAAGAATATTTCTGCGGCGGGGCGGGGCAAAGGGGGTGAGGTAATAATAACATCACCTACTCCCATTGAGCCAGATGGCGGATTATGTTATCATAAAACTGTTAAAAATACTCTTTTTAACTGGCCGGGGAGGGGTCGCATAGTGGTCTAGTGCGGGCGCCTGCTAAGTGCTTACCCTGGGTAACTGGGGTCGAGGGTTCGAATCCCTCCCCCTCCGCCA
>DAOUEH010000266.1:0-2477 GCA_034430635.1 Dehalococcoidales bacterium
CCGGAGGCCAGGTACATCAAAATCGCCCCGCAGGCGGCCACGTTGAGCGATTCCGCTTTTTCCCGCGCCACGGGCAGGCCGATGCGGTAGTCGGCCAGGGATATAATCTTCTGCGAAAGCCCGGCGCCCTCGCTGCCCAGCGCCAGCACGATTTTCTCCTTGCCCCTCAAGACCTCCGGCCCGTCTTTGCCGTCAAGCTCGGCGGCTATCAGGGTGTGGCCTTGTTGCTTTAACTCTCCGGCCAGCTCAAGATACGCCTCCGTGCGCCGCAGCCAGACGGAGAGAACCGCCCCGGCGGTGGCCTGGACACACTTGGGGGCGAAGGGGTCGGCGCAGCTCTGGCTGAGAATTGCTCCGGAGAAGCCGAAGGCAGCCGCGGTGCGGATGAGCGTGCCGGCGTTGCCGGGGTCCTGGATGCCCTCCAGCAGCAGGATTTTCCCGCCGTTGTCCTCGGGAAGGGTGGGGTCGTAAGTCTCCGCCGGGAGTCTGACCAGGGCGGCCAGACCCTGCGGGGTGCGGGTGCCGGCGATGGCGTCGAACTGGCTTTTATTGAGCTGGCGCGCTGGGTAACGGCGCAGCTGCGGCGGCGGCTCGTCCACGGCGATTATCTCTAGGATGGCGTCGGGGCGGGCGGCGGCTATCTGGGCGGCGGCCTTCTCCCCCTCGACGAGGAAGGCCCCGGCCGCGGCGCGGCCCGCCGCCTTTTTAAGCTCGCGGTACCACTTGAGGGGTTTCAGCGGTGCGGGCACGGCGGCTCACCTCCTCCGGCGGGCGATGAAGAGCGTAATCATCCCCGCCGCGATGACGATGAGCGCCCAGAGGTAGCTCTGGAGAACCAGGCGGAAGGCGCTGGCGGCCACAATCAGCCCGGCGATACCGGCGATAATCAGAAAGACGCCGGTACGCTTCAGGGAGTTATTGGGGTGGCCTTTCGCCTTCGTGGTATCCGGCTCGCGGCGGCCGGCGCCGACGATGCGGGCTATCACCGTGACGGCGATGACGACGATGACGATGAGGACGATTTCCAGCCAGCCGACTCTCATAACCCTCCGCGCCGGTTTTCTAGTCCTGGAAGGGGACGATGTAGACCGTGCCGCCCTCCTTGCGCCCCTTGAGCAGCTCGCAGTGCCGCAGCGTGGCGAACTGGTTCTGCATATCGCGCGGCGACAGGCTGAACTTGGTCATTATCTCCTCCCCGGTGGCCTGGCCGCGGTTCTTGACGAAGGCGTAGATAGCCTGCTGGAGAGAGGTAAGCCCCTCGGCGGCGCTGTCGCCGCTGGCCTGGCGGGCGCGGCTGGCGGCGTAGACGGCCCAGGGGTCGCAGGTGCGGTTGGGGCTGCGCGCGTCCAGGTAGCAGTCTTCGCAGAGTACCTGTCCCAGGTGCTCGAAGCTGTCTTCGTCGCTAATGTTACGCTGGCAGCGCTGGCATTGCATCGGCTTCCCCGCTTCTACTATAAATAGAACCGGGCTCCGGCGTCAAACCGGAGCCCGTGATTGGTGGAGCTTTTGCCGGCGGCGGCAGCTATTTTTCCAGGGCCTTGGCCATCTGTATCTCTTTGACCAGGTCTTTGATGGTAATGGCGGACATCGTCAGCGGCTGTATGGTGCCCCGCGCCCCCAGCGAGGCGGCCACCCTGGCGATGACGGTATTGTTGGGGGCCTCCAGGATATTAACAAAATCCCACTCGCCCAGCAGGGCGTATTGGGATATTATCTTCGCCCCCATCCCCTCAACTTCCTGGTTCACTTCCCATATCCTGGCGGGGTTCTTCATGATGGTCTTTCTTCCGGCATCGGTCAGCTTGGATAACATGAGATAATACGGCATTTTCCACACCTCTCTTAAAATCAGAACTCGCCCGGGGTCCCGGGTGAGTTGATGAGCTAATCTTACACTACTCTACGGCTAGCTGTCAATGGAAGACTAGGTCTTCTTGATGGTCACCGGGATACCGGCCACCAGCAGGTAGACCGCGTCGGCGCGGGCGGCCAGCCGCTGGTTGGCCTGGCCGAGCAGGTCGCGGTAGAGGCGGCTGGCCGGGTCGGGGGGCACCAGGCCGAGGCCGACCTCGTTGGTGACGATAATTAAATGGGCATCCGCCCGGTCGGCGCAGTCCAGCAAAGCCTCGATTTCGGCGGCAACGGCCTTCTCCAGGGTATCTTCATCGGCATCGGGGTGGCCGCCGAAGATATTGCTGACGAGCAGCGTAATGCAGTCGATAATCACCGTCCCGGCCGCCCCGATTTGAGGTGTGATTCGCTGGCCGAGACCGCCGGTGGCCTCCAGCGTCCGCCAGCCGGGGGGACGGTTCTTGCGGTGCATCTCAATGCGCCGTTTCATTTCCTCGTCGCCCGCTTCGGCGGTGGCCACGAAGAGGACATCGCCGCCCGCTTCGAGGGCCATCTCCTGCGCCAGGCGGCTCTTACCGCTGCGCGCCCCGCCCAGTATCAAAGTGATTTTTGCCGTCTTCTTATCC
>DAOUEH010000267.1:0-1596 GCA_034430635.1 Dehalococcoidales bacterium
GCAATGGGGCAGCTCGGCGACCCTGGCCACGTAATATGGCCCTTCCCCGTCGTCCCAGGCTTCGATGATAATCCTGTAGGGCAGCTTGGCGTAGTATTCCAGGTCTTTTTGGGTTTCTTTTATCTTCATTTTAGTCCCATATTTATCATAGATTCGTAGTAGCTAGAGACTTTCGATAATGCCGAGTAACTCTTTAACATAGCAGGTCTTGACGCGCGGTTCCCGGCGGTAGGGCAGGGTGTGATTTCCTATAACGACCTTGGGGTGTTTGGCCCCTTCCTCGATGTGCCCGTAGTACCCAGCTAAAGCCTCGAAATCTTTTAAGGATACATTCCTGACATTACCCTGCACCTTCTCCAGTAGCTTTTCTCGTTTCACGACCTTTTCGGGCCTTTCAATGGTATCATATATGATACCACTTGTCAATACTATTCTTGATATTATTCAGTACTATCAACGTACTGCCTATACCGCCACATGGCCGCCAGCGCCATCACGGCGTCCTCGTCGCTGGTGTAGCTGGGGATGCCCCGAGCCTGAAAGCCCCGGCAGAGCCGCGCGTAAATCTCCCGGTCGCCCAGGGGACTCACTGCCAGGAGGGGCTTGTCGGGGAAGTCCTTCTTGATATCCGCCAGGAGGGCGGGCACGTCGCCGCCGGGAAGCCAGTCGATGGCGCCCATGATTACCAGCACCGCGTCCACGCCCTCATCCTCCATGACGGCCCGCGTCACGGTTTTGTAAGTCGTCTCGAAGCCGCTGGCCTCGATGGCTACCCAAACGTCCACCGGGCTGCGGACGCGCCACCAGTCGGGGTAGACGGTCTTGATTTTCTCTCTGGTCACCAGGGCCAACTCAGCGACGGCCAGCCCGGCCCGGCTCAGGGCGTCGACGGTGAGGACGCAGCCGGAACCGGCCAGGTTGACGATGCCCACCCGGTTGCCCGCCGGCAGGGGGGCGTTGGCGAAGGCGCGGGTGACGTCCCAGAGCTGCTCGAAGCTGCCCACGCGGCAAATCCCGGCCTGACGGAAGGCGGCGTCGTAGATGCGGTCTTCCCCGGCCACGGAGCCGGTATGCGTGGCCGAGGCCCGGGCCCCTTCCCCGGTGACGGCCGATTTCAGGATGATTACCGGCTTCTGCGGGACGATGCGGCGGCTCAGGGAGAGGAAGCGCTGGCCGTCCCGGATGTCCTCCAGGTACATGGCGATGACCCTGGTGGCCGGGTCGGCGCCGAGATATTCCAGCAGGTCGCTCTCGTCGACGTCGCACTTGTTGCCCAGGCAGGCCACCTTGGAAATGCCCAGCTCGCTATTAATGAGGGGCAGAAAGACTCCGGTGAAGAGGCCGGTCTGCCCGATGAAGCCCACCGCCCCCTCCCGGATATCGCCCTCGGGGAGGAAGAGCCCGCTCAAGCGGCCCAGGCTGGAATCGAAACGCGTATAGGGGTTGATGGTGCCGACGCTGTTGGGCCCCATGACCCTTGTCCCGCTCTGCTCCGCCAGGCGGGCGATTCGCGCCTGCATCCGGGCGCCGGACTCGTCCATCTCGGCGAAGCCGGCCGACTCGATGATGACCGCCTTCACCCCCCTGGCGATACAC
>DAOUEH010000268.1:0-2558 GCA_034430635.1 Dehalococcoidales bacterium
AAAAATAAATGATAATCAAAGGACTTTATGGTTACAGGGCGAGGGTTTTAGGGTGTTGAGATTTTGGAATGCTGATATATTGAGTGACCTGGGAAAGGTAATAGAAAAAATCAAAGAAAATTTAAAGCAATGATTTCACCCTCACCTAACCTCTCCCATCAAGGGAGAGGAATTGACGGGGAAACGGGGTAGAGTCGCCCTTACCCGTCTTCTCTCCCCTTGTGGGAGAGATAAGAGTGAGGGGTAAAGAAGACGAAGATGAGAATATTTGAGGAAGTCTGGAGAGACTTGGAAAGACTTGAAGGAAAGACAGTATATACGTTAAAAGCCCATAAACGAAATGATATCATTAAGGTGGAATCTACTGGAATAACAAGGCGTGCGGAAACAGGGAAAGATACTCATCAAGAAAAAAGTTTTTTTGAAAAGGCGTGGAGAAGTATTAAAGAGGAAGGGTGTTTCAAGAGAGAAAAAGGTTGGCCGTTCGTTTTAGCATGTATGGCATGTTTACCTGAAATAGAATTTACTAAGAATCCCTATGCTATATGGCTATCGGAAAAAAGACATGAGTTTTGCAAGCCAATGGAGAAGAAATAGCATGAGTCATATCCGGGGACGATTTAAAAAGCCGGCCGATAAGCTAGTCGCGGCCTACACCGCCTCGCTATCGTGCGACCGCCGCCTCTACCGGCAGGATATCGCCGGCTCTATCGCCCACGCCCGGATGCTGGCCAAACAGAGTATTATCTCGGATGATGAGGCCAAGCAAATCGTCACCGGCCTTGAGACCATCCGGAAAGAGATAGAGCAGGGCAAGTTCGCCTTCCGCGATGAGATGGAAGACATCCACATGGCCATCGAGGCCCGCCTCATCGAGCTTATCGGGGAAGCGGGGCGAAAGCTCCATACCGCCCGCTCCCGCAACGACCAGGTCTCCCTGGACATGCGGCTCTTCGTCAAGGAGACCGTCACCGATACCATCGGCGGCCTCCGGGGGTTGCAGGGGGCCCTCCTCGACCTGGCCGAGGCCAATATTGACGTGGTTATCCCCGGCTACACGCACCTCCAAGCGGCCCAGCCGGTGCTGCTGGCCCACCACCTGCTGGCCTATTTCGAGATGCTGCAGCGCGATGTCGCCCGCTTCGGCGGCTGCTTCGGGCGCGCCGACGTCCTGCCGCTGGGCAGCGGTGCCCTGGCCGGGGTGGCCTACGCTATCGACCGCGATTTTCTGGCCAGAAAGCTGGGGTTCACCAGGATAAGCGCCAACAGCCTCGATGCCGTCGCCGACCGCGATTTTATCGTCGAGTATCAGGCGGCGGCGGCGATGACGATGATGCACCTCTCCCGCCTGGCCGAGGAAATAATACTCTGGTCGACGGCCGAGTTCGGCTTTATCACCCTCGACGACGCCTACGCCACCGGCAGCAGTATTATGCCCCAGAAGAAGAACCCGGACGTGGCCGAGCTGGCCCGCGGGCGGGCCGGGCGCGTCTACGGCGGCCTGACGGCCCTGCTGACGATGATGAAAGGGCTGCCGCTGGCCTATAACCGCGATATGCAGGAGGATAAAGCCGTCCTCTTCGAGGCGGTGGATATCCTGCTGCCCACGCTGGAGGTCTTCGCCGGGATGGTACGCACGCTTGAGGTCAATGCCGAGGCCACCGGAGTGGCAGTAGAGAGGGGCTATATCCTGGCCACCGACCTGGCCGATTATCTGGTAAAGAAGGGCGAGAGCTTCCGCACCGCCCACGAAATAGTAGGCAAGCTGGTGAGCTACGCCCTGGAAAAGGGTAAGGACTTCGGCCAGCTTGACATAAAAGAGTACCAGCAGTTCTCCTCGCACTTCGGCGAGGATGTCCTGAAGATAACCGTGGCGTCCTCCCTGGCCGCCCGCGACGTACCCGGCGGCACGGCGCCGGAGCGGGTAAGGCAGGCGCTGGCCGAGGCCAGGGAGCTCATCGCCGGTAGATAATACTAACGGAAAGGGGAAAGTCCCGCCGATAAGGGTCGTACTGGAGTTGAAATTATGAGCGAACCGATTGTCATCGAAAACCTGACCAAGTACTATAACAAGTTCCTCGCCCTGGACGAGCTGAACCTGCGGGTGCCCGCCGGGGAGGATATCGGCCTGCTGGGGCCCAACGGGGCCGGCAAGAGCACCACCCTCAAGATACTCTGCGGTCTTATCCGACCCTCCTCCGGCAAGGCCTATATCGACGGCATCGATATCACCGTCGACCCGGAGGAGGCCCTAACCCGCATCGGGGCCATCATCGAGACGCCGGAGTTCTACTCCTACCTCACCCCGGAGGATACCCTGAACTACTTCGGCAAGCTGCGGGGAATGAAAAGCGAGAACCTCAGAAAACGGATTAAAGAGGTTATCGGCCTGGTCAAGCTGGATAAGTGGGCCAGGGTCAAAATCGAGAAGTTCTCGCGGGGGATGAAGCAGCGCCTGGGCCTGGCGCAGGCCCTGCTGCACGACCCGCCGATACTCATCCTGGACGAGCCGAGCCTGGGGCTCGACCCGCGGGGCGTGGTGGAGTTCCGGGAGATAA
>DAOUEH010000269.1:0-5192 GCA_034430635.1 Dehalococcoidales bacterium
GTGACGAACCCGCGCCTGATTGCCGGCGCCGATATCTCGGTGGACAGAGTCGCCGGGACGGGCACGGCGGCGGTGGTCGTCCTGAGCTACCCGGAGCTGGCAGTTGTTGAAGTCAAGACGGTAACCCGGCCTATTACCTTCCCTTACGTGCCGGGGCTGCTCTCCTTCCGCGAGGCGCCGCTGGTGCTGGCCGCCTGCGAAAGACTCGAGCTTACGCCTGACCTGCTCCTGGTGGACGGGCAGGGCATCGCCCACCCACGCCGCCTGGGGCTGGCGGCCCACCTGGGGCTCTTTTTGGAAGTGCCCACCATAGGCTGTGCCAAGTCCCGCCTCTGCGGCGAGTATGCCGAGCCGGGGAATGAGGCCGGCAGCGCCAGCGAGCTTGAGGATAACGGCGAGGTAATCGGGGCGATAGTACGCACCCGGACGGGTGTGAAGCCGCTCTTTATCTCCATCGGCAATAGAATAGACTTACCGCAGGCCATAAGCCGGGTGCTTGACTGCTGCCGGGGCTACCGCCTGCCGGAGCCGACGCGCCGGGCGCACCTGGCGGCGGGGGGTAATCTCAGGACAGCGGCTGAGGTCGCAATATAAAAAAGCGAGGTTAGATGCAGGAGCTAAAGGACAGGCTGCAAGACTTACAGGCCAGGGTCGCCATGGCCGTGGAGCATCTTTGACATCGCCGGTAAGGAAAAGGAGATTGCCGCCCTGGAGAAGGCGTCGTCCGCCCCGGACTTCTGGCTCGACCAGGCTCATGCCCAGAAGGTGATGCGCAAACTTGCCGGAAAGACGAAAGTCACCCAGGAATGGCGGGGGCTGGAGCAAAAGCTGGCCGATATCGCCGAGCTTATCCAGCTCACAGGGGAAGACGAGGGCCTCCAGGCGGAGATAGATAAAGAGCTTACCGGGCTGGCCGCCACCATCGATAGCCTTGAGTTTCAGCTTTCTCTCTCCGGCGAGTACGACGACCACAACGCTATCCTGGCCATCCACGCCGGGGCCGGGGGCACCGAGTCGCAGGACTGGGCGGAGATGCTGATGCGGATGTACCTGCGCTGGGCGGAGCGGCGCGGCTTTGAGGCCGAGGTGCTGGATACCTCGCCGGGGGACGAGGCGGGGGTCAAGAGCACCGTCATCGCCGTGGACGGCGAGTACGCCTTCGGCTACCTCAAGTCGGAGCACGGCGTCCACCGGCTGGTGCGCCTCTCGCCCTTCGACGCCGACCACGCCCGCCATACCTCTTTCGCCCTGGTGGAGGTCATGCCCGAGGCCAAGGACGATGTCGAGCTGGAGATAGCCCCCGAGGACATCAAGATAGATACCTACCGCTCCAGCGGCCCCGGCGGGCAGCACATGCAGAAAACGAGCAGCGCCGTGAGGATAACCCACCTGCCCAGCGGGCTGGTGGTGACCTGCCAGAGCGAGCGCTCCCAGCACATGAACAAGGATTTCGCCTTCAAGATACTCCGGGCGCGCCTGCTGGAGCAGGAGCTGGAAAAGAAAGAGGCGGAGAAGGCCCGTCTCAAGGGCAAGCGCATCGAGGCGGGGTGGGGCAACCAGATACGCTCCTACGTGCTGCACCCCTACCGCATGGTCAAGGACCACCGCACCGCCTACGAGACGTCCGCTACCGAGGCCGTCCTCGACGGCGACCTGGACGGTTTCATTGATACCTACCTTCGGTCTATAATAGGGAAGGAAAATGATTAAGAGAATTTTATCCGTAATTTTACTGGTCGTTCTGCTCGCAAGTCTGGCGGGCATCGCCCCGGCGCGGGCGGCCGGCGAGCTTACCGTGCTGAGCTCATCGGCGGAGATGGACTTCCCCACTACCCTCACCTTTGAGATTGCCGCCGAGAGCGGCGCCGCTATCACCAATATCCGCCTCAACTACACGGTGGAACGCATGGAGCACGCCTATATCGTCGGTGAGTTCTTTATCCACTTCACCCCGTCCACCTCGGTGGAGGCGGAGTACGTCTGGGACATGCGCATGACGGGGGGCCTGCCGCCCGGCGCCAGCCTGCGCTACTGGTGGCGGGTGACCGATGCCTCCGGCGCCAGCCTGGCGACATCACCGGCCAGCATCGTCGTCAAGGACGACCGCTACGACTGGAATTCCCTCACCGAGGGCCAGGTGACCCTCTACTGGTACGAGGGCAATGACGCCTTCGCCGCGGAGCTGATGGAGACCACCCAGACTGGCCTGGAGAAACTTGAGGCGGATACCGGCGCCAGGCTGGAAAACGCCATCAGGCTCTATATCTACGCCAACTACGACGACCTGCGCAGCTCGATGATTTATCCCCAGGAATGGACGGGCGGTGTGGCCTTTACCCAGTACGGCGCCATCGCCATCGGCATCGAGCCGAACATATTTGCCGTGGAGTGGGGCAAGGGCGCCATCGTCCACGAGCTGACGCATCTGGTGATACACCGGCTCGTCTTCAACCCTTATACCGGCTTGCCCACCTGGCTCGACGAGGGGCTGGCGATGGTGACCATGGGAGAGCTTTCCTACGGCTACGTCGAGGCCCTGGAGACAGCCCGCGAGAACGACCAGCTTATCTCGGTGCGCAGCCTGGCCAGCCCGTTTTCCTCTTATGCCGACCAGTCAACGCTGGCCTATGCCCAGAGCTACGAGCTGGTGAAGTATCTCATCGATACCTACGGGAGCGACAGCATGTTCGCCCTGCTCAACACCTTCCGGCAGGGCAGCGGCTACGACGCGGCCCTCCTGGCGGTCTACGGGTTCGATATGGACGGCCTGGATGCCGCCTGGCGGGCTACCCTGGAATAGCCGGGCGGCTAAGGCCGGGGTTCGGCCGGGGCTATGCGCCCGGAGACGGGCCCGGCTGCACCCTGGGAGGGTTTTGCCTTTAGGCGCGGTTTAGGGGGCGCCAGGTCTTTCTGGTGCCAGGTAGCACCGCACTGGATACACTCGATATATACTCCGTAGATATCGCACTCCAGCGACAGGTCGCCACCGCATCTCTTGCAGGCTTTGGACCGGATAACACAGAGCATCTTTCTCCTTAATTCGGCAGGCAAATTTATCAATAGCCAGCTCCCCTATGACCTTTCCTGATGATATTTCATTACCGCCTTTTTTTGAATGCGGTCAGCCCTGAATATGCTATGGCGACACCCCCAAATCGAGTGGTGGTTTTTCCCCGGTGTCTGCCCTGAGAAACGTGGTCTAGCTCATCATTTTTACCACCCCGCCCCTCGGAGTTATCTATTCCCACCCTACCGCCCTCGGCTCATCTGCGGCTTAGCCCTTAAATTCTTCCCCACCCTCGGCGCGAGAAAATCCCCCTTAGTCCCCCTTTGAAAAAGGGAGACAACATTTCTGGCACGATGGGGCGTCTCCCTTTCATAAAGGGAGAGTGAGAGGGATTTAATCACCCTCCCACCCCCTGGGGTGTTTAAGAGGGGCGAAGCCTCTCTTCATAATTTCTTCCCCCTTCCCCTTGAGGGGAAGGGGGATACAGGGGGATGGGGCGAGTCCCCATCTAAAGGGGGTGAGGTATATAATAACAACGTGGCTCAACCCATAGCTTGCCATAATTACCCTTTGGTGCTACACTGGGCTGGCATGGAAAAGCCAGATGGCGAAAAGCACACCTCGATGACCATCCACGATTTGCCCGCCGCCGAGCGGCCTCGGGAGCGCCTGCAGCGGCTGGGGGCAGAGGCCCTCTCCGCCCAGGAAATCCTGGCCTTGCTATTGGGGAGAGGTATCTCCGGGGAATCGGTGATGGTCACCGCCCAGAGGCTGCTCAGCCGGTTCGGCGGGCTCAAGGGGGTGGCCGCCGCCTCGCTGGAGGAGCTATCGCAGGTACGCGGCATCGGCCTGGCCAAGGCGGCGCAAATCAAGGCCGCCGTGGAGCTGGCCGGGCGCATCGATGGCTATTCCGAGCCGGCCGCCGGTATAACCGTCAAGACACCGGAGGACGCGGCCGGCCTGGTGCGGGGCAGGCTCAAGGGCAAGAAAAAGGAGTATTTCCTGGCGCTGCTGCTGGACACGCGCAGCCAGTTGATAAGGGTGGCGGAGATATCCGTGGGCAGCCTGGACACGAGCATCGTGCACCCCCGCGAGGTCTTCAAGGAGGCCATCTCGGCCAGCGCCGCCTCGGTGATTTTCGCCCACAATCACCCCTCGGGGGATACCGAGGCCAGCGAGGACGATATCCAGTTGACGAAGCGGCTGGCGGCGGCTGGTGAAATCGTGGGCATCGACGTCCTCGACCACATCATTATCGGCGGCCGGGGTTATACCAGCCTGAAAAGAGAGGGGCTGTTTTAGCTCTCACCGCCGCTATCGCCGCTGGTATCTAGAAACTAAGTCTAGGGGCCTTCTTCAACTACCGGTTTGGACTCGTCCTCCGGCTTGCGTACGTACTTGGCCGTGAGGGCAATATCCATGAAGACGATGGGCTTGCGGATTTCCCTGAACTCCAGCGGGGTATGCACCATGCCGGCCGGCACGTGGACGAAACACGTCTCGGTAATGACGAGCTTCTCCTGCTCGCCCTCGGGCCCCAGGTAGAGCCAGACCTCGGCGTCGAACTCGTTGACTTTGGTGGCGTCGGCGTTCTGGAAGGCCAGAAACTGGTCGAAGTCGTGGGTGTGCGGGTCGTTAATCATCAGGAAAGGCTCGGTGACGCAGAACCAGTCCATGCGGTAGCCGGAGTTCCATTCCTTGCCCCAGATGTGGAACGACGGCGCCGTCAGCTGGGGGTAGAGCTTGGTGAAATCGCCCACCGGTTTGCTCTTGTAATACTTGGCGTACTTCTCTGAAATCATTATCTTCTCCTTATCATTAATTGCCTCTAAGATTATATGTTGTCGGCCCCGTTAAGTTCAAATAAGCCCGGGGGCGCATATTGGGCGAATCCGCCGCTTTGTGCTATATTATCTTCAGGTGCCTCTGGAGACAATGATGAAAAGAACCGTATTCGCCGTCCTTGCGGTACTGCTGCTGGGCAGCCTCCTGCTTACCGGCTGCCCCTGGCCGACACCGACGCCGACCACGACCTCGCCCACGCCAACGCCGACCACGACCTCGCCCACGCCGGCGGATACCGGCAGCGGCGTGCTGCATCTGTACGGCATCGACCCCATCACGCTCGACCCGGCGGTATCCGGGGAGATGACATCGCACGAGTACATATTGCAGATATACAGCG
>DAOUEH010000270.1:0-2307 GCA_034430635.1 Dehalococcoidales bacterium
CCCACCCAGGCCGCCCTCATCATCCACGGCTTAGCCCGTAGCTCTCCCCCGTCCCGCCCCAAAGGGGGAGTAGCCTGCGTAGAGGGGCGTAAGCCCCTCTTTCTAATTCTTCCCCCTTCCCCTGGGGGAAGGGGGATAAAGGGGGATGGGGGTAATTTCTCAACAAGAAGAAGTATGGTAGACCTACTCAAAAAGCTCTGGATGTCATAGATTTGTAACTTTTCCTCCCCCGATTTTATAACTTCGTAATCGCCGGGGCGCTATTATTTCCATATCAAGCCCGCTGCCGCGATATATATCCGTGCGGCGGGCAGGCTGACCGAAGGGAGAAAGATGGGCAGGTTGAAGGTGGATGGTTGTCCACGATGCGGCCAGGGCGTCATTACCCTGGATAAAGACGAATACGGGTGGTACGAGTACTGCCTCCAGTGCGGCTATACGCACGACCTGGTATCCATGGCCGAGCCGGCGACACGGCCGGATGCCAAGAAGCAACCTGGGGTGGGGCTATCCGGGGGGAGGCAATAGCCCGCCATGGTAAACCGCGCTTACATGCTGCTGGACATTAAAGAGGGAAAGGTCGAGGAAGCCATAAAATTACTCCGGGAGAACACCGGCGTCGTCGCGGTGGACGTCCTGGAAGGCCCGCCCGATGTAATGACCGTCCTCGAAGCGTCCGGGCAGAAACAGCTGTCGGAGCTGACGGTGCAGGCCTTTGCCTCGGTGGAGCCGCTGACGGAGCAGGTCTGTCTGCTGCCGGCCAGGAATAAATTCGCCGTGCTGACCTACGCCGGGCCCCCCCGGCGCCGCGGCAAGCGGCCGGATAGCCGGAAGACGACCCGACCGTGATAATTGAGACCGGCTGATACCCTGATAAAGGGGAGAACGATGAGCTGTGCTCCAAGGTAAGAAGGTCGCTATCCTGGCTGAAGAGGGCTTCGAGGATACCGAGCTGACGGAAACGTTGCGGTCGATGAAGGGCGCCGGTGCCAGGGTCTTCATCGTCGGCAGCGGCTCCCGGGAGACCTATCGAGGCAGGAGGGGTGTGGTGACCGTGAACGTGGATATCGCGGCGGGAAAGGCGGATGCCAGGGACTTTGATGCCGTCATTATCCCCGGCGGCGGTGCCCCGGAGAAGATGAGCCGGCACCCGGAGATGATAGCGCTGGTGCGGCAGCTCCACGACGCCGGCCGGGTGGTGGCCGCCATCTGCCACGGGCCGCGGCTGCTTATCGCCGCCGGTATCGTTAAAGGTCGCCGCCTCACGTCCTGTTCCCCCCTGGAGGTCGACCTCAAGAAGGCCGGGGCCGAGTGGGTGGATATGCCGGTGGTGGTGGATGGTAATATCGTCACGTCGCGCAAGCCCGCCGACCTGCCGCGGTTCAATAGGGCGATTATCGAGCTGCTGCAAAACCGATTTTAAGGATGGACGATATGGTAACGGAGACTGTAACGCCAGCGCCCGAAACGGCCGTGAGTACGGAGCTTCTCAGGCTCAGCCCCTATTTTGCCGGGTTCGATGACGGTATCCTTGCGGATATAGCCCGCATGATGAAGCCGAGACCGGTGGCCAGGCACGAGATTATCTGGCTGGAGCAGGAGCCGGCCAAGACGGTTTATTTCGTGGCCCGCGGGCTCGTCAAGCTGTTCAAGACCTCTCCCGGCGGCAAGGAGCAGATACTCAAGCTGGCCTATCCCGGCGATTGTTTCGGCCACGCCGGCGTCTTCAACGGGGGGCATCACCCGGAGAGCGCCCAGGCCCTGGTCGAATCGCACCTTTACGGCATCACCAAGAGCAGCCTGGGCGTCCTGCTCACCGAGCACCGGCAGCTGGCCTTTAACGTCATCAAGGCCCTGGCGACGGAGATGCACCACTACATGTCCCTGGTGGAAGACCTCTCCCTGCGCTGCGTCCGGGGCAGGCTGGCCCGCATGCTGCTGGCGCAGGGCACCAAGGGAGCCGGCGATACGTCGCTGGTGCTCACCCGGGCGGATATGGCCGCCATGACCGGGACGGTGCGGGAGGTAATCGGCAAGTCGCTCAAGTCGCTGGAGGAGAGCGGGGCCATCCGCTATAACCGCCGCAGCATCGTTATCCGGGACAGGGAGGCCCTCAGGGCGATTATGTCCTCGGTATAGCCCGCCGGGGCGGTTCTCTTCATACCCGTTGACAAAGGGAGTATAATGGTTAGCGCTACTGGCAAGGAGGCGACAAATGGCCAAAGACAAACCGGGTAAAAAGACCTATACCACGGGGTTCGGCGCCCCCGTCGATAACGACCAGAACTCCAAGGCCGCCGGCCCCTA
>DAOUEH010000271.1:0-4375 GCA_034430635.1 Dehalococcoidales bacterium
CTGCCATCAAGATATAATTGGAAAATAAATCCTCGGGTTGGTTATGAAGATGCGAATGCACTGGGTCTACTATTTCGGGCGGTTCTTAATCCACATCCTCCTCTTCCCGGTGGCGCGCCTGCGGGTACGGGGCCAGGAAAACGCCGCCGGCCCGGGGCCTTACCTGGTCATCTGCAACCACCTACATATCGCCGACCCGCCCATCGTGGGCACCAGCATAAAACTTAAAGCCGTCTTCATGGCCAAGGAGGAGGTCTTCCGCGGGGCCTGGTCGCGGTTCTGGGTGAAGAACTATGGGGCCTTCCCGGTGCGCCGCGGCGGGGTGGGGCGGGAGGCCATCGGCGAGGCGGAAAAGTGGATAAGGCGTGGCGTCTGCGTCGTCATGTTCCCCGAGGGCTCCCGCAGCAAAGAGGCCCGCATGAAACCGGCCCTGCCGGGGGCGGTGCTCATCGCCTCCCGCCTGGGGGTGCCTGTCCTCCCCATCGGCATCACCGGCAGCGATAAAATCCGCAACCTGAAATGGGCCTTCTGGCACCACCCCCGCATAACGGTCACCATCGGCAAACCTTTCCAACTGCCGGAGACGACCGGCAAGCTAACCAGGGAAGAACGCTACCGGCAGCTCGACTTCATGATGCAAAAGGTCGCTGCGCTGCTGCCGCCGGAATACCGCGGCGTCTACGGAGGCGAAGATGCCCCGGATTGAAAGGGCCGCCCGCACCGGTTTCTGCTTCGGGGTGAGGCGGGCCATCAACCAGCTGGAGCGAGTGGCCGCCGAGCGCGGCGGGGTGGAGACCCTGGGGGCGGTGGTGCACAACCAGCAGGTATTACAGAGGCTGGCGGATATCGGCGTCAGGGTGGTCAGGAGCGTGGGGGATATTAACGGCGACTGCGTCGTCACCAGCTCGCACGGTGTCGGCCCCGATGTCGAGGAGGCCATCCGGGCGCGGGATATCGCCGTCATCAGCACCACCTGCCCCTTCGTGCGCCGGGCCCAGGTGGCGGCGCGCCGCCTGGCCGAGTCCGGCTTCTTCGTCATCGTTTACGGCGACGCCCAGCACCCGGAGGTCACCGGCATCCTCGGCTGGGCGAAGGGGCAGGGGCTGGCCACCCTGGACGAAGGCCCCATCGCGGCGCTGACCACACTGCCGCGCCGCATCGGCATCCTCTCCCAGACGACGCAGGTGCCGGGCTACTTCGTGGAGTTTACCAAGAAGGTTATCGACATCGCCCTGGTCAAGGACGCCGAGATACGCATCATCGATACCATCTGCCACGATATACGGCAGCGGCAGGCCGCCGCCCTGGAGCTGGCCCACCGCGCCGACCTGATGCTGGTCGTCGGGGGGCGCTCCAGCGCCAACACCAACCGCCTGGCCGAGCTCTGCGCGCGGGTGACCGAGACTTATCACATCGAGACCGCCGCCGAAATCGAGCCGGGGTGGCTCAGGGGCAAGCAGCTCGTCGGCGTCACCGCCGGGGCCTCCACCGACGAGCGTACCGTGGACGAGGTGATGAAAAGGCTCGCCGGGCTGGCCGGCTAGCCACGCCTTGACGCCGGTGCGCGCCACTCCTTATAATTTAGCGTGGTTCCGGTTATATATATTCGTCATTATTCGGAATATTCCCAGATTACCCACGAGGAGTGATACCTTGGACTACTTTTTGACCGAAGAGCAGCAGACCATCCGTGACCTGGCCCGGCGCGTCGCCGAGGAGAGAATACTGCCGGTGCGGGCGGAGCTCGATGAGAAAGAGGAGTTCCCCTGGGCAATGATTCACGATATAGCCGCCGCCGACCTCTTCCGCGTCTTCGTCCCGGAGGAATACGATGGACTGGGCGGCGGCTGCCTGGAGCTGTGCCTGGTGGTGGAGGAGCTGAGCCGGGCCTGCAGCGGGGTGGCCGTGAGCTACGCCGCCAGCGCCCTGGGCTGCATGACCCTCATGGAGTACGGCACCGAGGAGCAGAAAAAGAAATACCTGCCCGATATCGCCTCCGGTAAGCGCCTGGGGGCCTTCGCCATCACCGAGCCGACGGCCGGCTCAGACGCCGGCAACATCAAGACGACGGCGGAGAAAGTCGAAGGCGGCTACCTCCTCAACGGCACCAAGCAGTTCATCACCAACGGCGGCGAGGCCGAGATATATACCGTCATCGCCCTCACCGATAAATCCAAAGGGGCCCGCGGCGCCTCCGCCATCCTGGTAGAGAAGGATACCCCCGGCTTCACCTTCGGCAAGAAGGAAAAGAAGCTGGGCATCCGCTCCTCGGCCACGCGCGAGCTCGTCTTCAAGAACTGCCTCGTCCCCGCGGAAAACCTCCTCGGCCGGGAGGGCCTGGGCTTTATCCAGGCGATGCGCCTCTTCGATAAGTCGCGGCCCGGCATCGGGGCGCAGGCGGTGGGGCTGGCCCAGGGGGCCCTGGAGGCCGCCGTGGACTATGCCGAGCAGCGCGTCCAGTTCGACCAGCTGCTCATCACCATGCCCGTTATCCAGCACATGCTGGCCGACATGGCCATCAACGTCGAGGCGGCCCGGGCCTTGGTCTACGCCGCCGCTCGCTACGTGGACAGCGGCGCCAAGAGCGTCACCGAGGTCTCGGCGGCGGCCAAGGTCTTCGCCTCGGACACGGCCATGAAGGTCGCCACCGACGCCGTGCAGATTTGCGGCGGCTCCGGCTACATGCGCGACTACCCCGTGGAAAAGATGATGCGCGACGCCAAAATCCTCCAGATTTACGAGGGCACCAACCAGATACTGCGCAGCGCCATCGCCGTGAACCTGAGAAAGCGCAAGGGCCGCACGGCATGAACATCGTCGTCTGCCTGAAGCAGGTGCCCGGCACCACCGAGGTGAAGATAGACCCCGCCACCAATACCCTGATACGACAGGGCATCGAGAACATCATCAACCCCTTCGATACCTATGCCATTGAAGAGGGAGTTCGCCTGAAAGAAAAGCATGACGGCAAGGTCACCGTGATCACCATGGGCCCGCCCCAGGCCGAGGCGGCCCTGCGCGAGGCGGTCTCGCTCGGCGTCGACGAGGTGATTTTGCTCTCCGACCGCGCCTTCGCCGGGGCCGATACCTGGGCGACGGCCTATACCCTGGCGGCAGCGATAAAGAAGCTGGAGGCGTGTGACCTGATTATCTGCGGCCGCCAGACCATCGACGGGGATACCGGGCAGGTCGGGCCGGAGATGGCCGAGATGCTGGCGATGCCCTTCATCGCCTACGTCGGCGCCATCGAAGAGATTAAAGGCGGCTCGCTGCGCGTCCGCCGCCTCATCGAGGAAGGCCACGAGGTCGTCGTGTCGAGCCTGCCGGCGGTGATAACGGTATCTAAAGAAATCAACGTCCCGCGCCTGCCCTCGCTGCGCGGCATCATGAAGTCGAAAAGCGCCAAAATAACCACCTGGGGCTTGGCCGACCTGGGCGTCGGCGAAGATAAAGTGGGGCTGGCCGGCTCGTCGACGCAGGTCATCAAGGTCTTCTTCCCGCAGCGCGAGACCACCGCCGAGATGCTGGAGGGCGATGTTCCCAAACAGGTGGATGGCCTCGTCGCCAGACTGAAGAAAGCCGGTTTGTGCTAGGGGCGCCGTGCGATGGGAGTCCGCATCGATACCCTCAGGTGCACCGGCTGTGGGGCCTGTGTGCCCGTCTGCCCGGTGGGGGCGCTGGAGGTTATCGATATGAAGTGCCGCGTCGGGGAGGGCTGTACCTCCTGCGGCCAGTGCCTGGACACCTGCCAGTGGCGGGCGATAACGCTGGAAGACGAACCGGCGAAAAACGGGGGAGCTAAAGAAAAAGGTCAAGGGGGCGTCTAAGAGGGGCGCCAGCCCCTCTTCTTTAAAAACTCCCCCTCCCTGGACAGGGAGGGGGATACAGGGGGAGGGTTGATAACACCGCAATAAGCGGAGTTCGGGCAACTCACCCGTAATTCTGGGGATGAATATTCTATGGGAATAAATATTGATTTAGATAAGTGTACCGGCTGCGGGGCCTGCGTGGGGGTCTGCCCCTTCGGGCTCCTGGAGGTCGTCGACGATAAAGTCAAGCTGGCCGACGGCTGCACCCTCTGCGGGGCCTGCCGCGACGCCTGCCCCGTGGAGGCGATAACAATAGAGGAGGGCCGCGAGGCCGGAGCCGCCGACGCGAGCTACCGCGGCGTCTGGGTCTACGCCGAGCAGCGCGGCGGCCGGATTAAAAACGTGGCCTACGAGCTGTTAGCCAAGGGCCGCGAGCTGGCCGATACGCTGGGGACGGAGCTGGCTGCCGTCTGCCTGGGGCACGATATTCAGGACGTAGCGAGCCTCATCGCCCACGGCGCCGATAAGGTCTACCTGACCGATAACCCGGAGCTGGCCGCCAACCA
>DAOUEH010000272.1:0-11768 GCA_034430635.1 Dehalococcoidales bacterium
CTCGAAGACGGTGACGGCGTAGCCCTTCTTAATCAGGAAGTAGGCGGCGGTCAGACCGGCGGGGCCGGAGCCGACCACGGCGACCTTCTCCTTTTTGGTGATGGGCAGGTTCTCGGGGAGGCATTGTGGCTTGAGGTAGTCTGGCAGACCCTCGGCCATGACGGTATCGGCGACGTAGCGCTTGATATCGTTGATGGCGATGGGGTCGTCCAGCTTGCCGCGGTTGCACTCCGCCTCGCAGGGGTGCGGGCAGACGCGACCGATGACGCCGGGGAAGGGCAGCTGCTGTTTCAGGTAGCGGTAGGACTCGCCGATCTGCCCGCGGGAGGCCATGAGGACGTAGGCGTTGATGTCCAGCCCGGCGGGGCAGGTGTTCTGGCAAGGGGGCATGAACGGCTCGGGCAGCGGCCGCAGGGTGAGGGCATTATCGGTTGAAGTATATTTGGGGTCGTACTTTTCGCGGCCGATGTTGGAGTTCACGGCGCAGCGGATGGCCAGGCCGCGGTTGAACCGGGCCAGGCAGACGTTGCAGCGCAGGCAGCGCTTGACATCGTCGACCTCGCCGTTTTCCCACTTGCTCGGGGTGCGCTGGTCGGCGACGAGCTGGCGGCCCATGGTAATCATGTCGGCCCAGCCGTTGCGCAGCACTTCCTCGGCCAGGTAGGGGTCGTGCTGGCCGGGGACGATCAGGGGTATCTTGAGCTCTTTCGAGAAATTCTTGGCGTGCTCGATGAAGCAGAACGGGTCCTGCGGGAAGAACCACTTGCGGGCCTCGTAGGAGCCGTCGGAGAGGTGGATGTAGGTGGCGCCGAGCTCCTCGCACCACTTGGCGACCTGGATGAGCTCGTCCTCGTGAATGGCGCCGGGCATATGCTCGTCGCCGCTGAGGCGGATACCCAGGGGGAAATCCGGCCCGACACGGCGCCGGGCGCTGACCAGGAGGTTGCGCAGGAAGCGGAAGCGGTTCTCCAGCGAGCCACCGTAGAGGTCGTTGCGCTGGTTGGAGCGCGGCGAAAGGAACTCGTGAATGAGGTAGCCGTGGGGGCTGTGAAACTCGACGGCATCGAAGCCGCAGATTCTGGCGCCGGCCACGGCGTCGGCAAACGTCCGCTCCATGTAGTCGATTTCCTCGATGGTAAGTACCTTGGGAACGGTGGTGCCGCCCATCGTCTGTGCCTTGGTCTCGTAGCCGCGGGGCATAATCCGGTCTTCGTAGTCCTGCGGCCTCTCCGAGGGGATGGCCGAAGGCGCGGCCGGGGTCTCGCCGGAGAGGCGCCCCGAGCCCTGGCGGCCGAAGCTGGGGGTAATCTGGATGAAGGCCCGGGCGTCCATCTGCTTCATGGCCTCGGCCAGGTTGGACATGCCCTCGTAGTAGGCACGGCCGCTGATACGCGGGTTGCCGAAGCTGGTGGTCTTGGCGCCCCAGTCGGTGGCGAAGGTACACTCGATGGTGATGAAGCCGGCGCCGCCCTCACACCGGGCGGCGTAAGAGTAGAGGCACTCTTCGGTGATATAGCCGTTGATATCGGCGCCACCGGTGGTGGTACAGGAGCCGCCGATGCGGTTCTTTATCTCCAGCGGCCCGAGCTTGATGGGTGAGAATAGTGTTGGGAAATCCGTCATTGTATCTCCTTTCCTTACGCGTTAGTTGCTTTATTTAGTGCGTCTTTTCGAGGTATCGACGCCGAGTATCTTGCCGAGATTTTCCCCGAAAATCATGCGCTTGACCTCGTCGGTCACCGGGGCGTAGCCGTAGCCTTTTTGCAGGTCTTCCGGCATCTCGAAGGTTCTCAGGCCGATTACCGCTTCCCGGAACAGGCCGCCGGGGCCGTAGAAATCGGTGCCCCAGACGATGCGCTCCGGGCCGGCGAACTGGATTGCCTCGCCGATGATTTCGGCCAATCGCCGCGGCGCTGCCTTGTACCACGGCATAATCAGGCTAAGGCTAATGTATACGTTGGGGTGCGATAGCGCCACCATGTTCAGGTCGTGGCATTGCGGCCAGCCGGCGTGGAAAGCGACTACCTTCAGGTCGTAAAAGTCATTGACCACGTCGTCCAGCAAAACGGGCAGGCAGTACTTGGCTTTGCCGGGCGGGCACCAGCTCCAGCCGGTGTGGATGGACACGGTTACGCCCAGCTCTTCGCAGCGTTTGTAGAAGGGCCATATCCGCTCGTCGTTGATGTAGGTATCTTCCGGCGGATAGAACTTGAACAGCTTGCAGCCCCTTTCCTGTGCCAGGTAGTCCAGTTCCCAGAGCACATCCTTCATGCCGCGCTTGATGAACGGGCCCACGTTGGGCTGGACGATGAATCTGTCCGGGTACTTTTCCGCGGCGGCCAGCAGGTAGCCGTTGGTCGACCACTTGGTGGAATAGCCGGTGGTTTCCATCATGGATTCCGGCAGGATGCATGCCATGTCTACTCCGTAGCGGTCCAGGTAGACAATCAGCTTGTCTTCTTCGGGCATATCCGATTTTTCGGCTTTGGTTACCGGCGGTTCTTTCCAGTCTTTGGTAACATGGTGGGGAACGGCGTTAAAAGCGCGGGCGGTTTCCGCCGTCCCGTACACCCACTTCCGGTATTCGGGGAAGTAGTTGAAGTATTTCTTGTTCGCCTCGCCGCTAAGGTGGCATTCGACGTCTATCTTGAAATAGTCGTCTTTTTCAAACTCGGGATACTTTGCCATTGTTTTAACTCCTTATCGGGCAACGGCCGGGCCTTACTTCTTCTTTTCGGGGCGGTAGGAGCGGAAGTACTTGGTGCGGTTGAGGCGCTCCTCGTACTTCTCGTGCATCTTGTGGAAGGCCTCGCGCTCGCCCATGCTCTCGCGGTCGCGGATGAACATCAGCTCTCTCTCGTCCTCGCTGTACTTGAGGTTGGTCGAGAAGGTGTGGTAGAGGATGACCTCCTTGAGGTTGGTCAGGCCCAGCCGGTCCAGCATGTGGCGGCGGGCGAACTTGCCCATGACGACGCAGTCGCGCGGCAGCAGGGAGATGGCGGCGGCCAGGTTGTGCACCTCGCTCTCCAGGTCTTCCTCGGGGACGGACTTGGTGACGTAGCCGGCTTCCTCGGCCTCTTTGCCGCTGATGGTGCGGCCGGTGAGGAGGATTTCTTCGACCTTCTTGGTGTGTCCCATGACCAGTTCGAGGGGAAGGGTGGGCAGACCGCCGAAGGCCAGCCGCTGGCCCATCTGGGATAATTTGGCGTTATCGGCGCAGACGACGATATCGGCGGCCTTGGTGATGTAGAGCCCGGCCTCGATGGCCCAGCCGTGCACCTGTACCATGACCACCTTGTTGCAGTCCAGGATGGCCTGCGGGAATCCGTAGAGCTGGTCCTGGTCGGTCTGCAGGCGGATTCGCTGGCTGGGTTTGACGCCCTTGGCGCCGCCGTAGACGCGGTAGACCATGGACAGGTCGAACCCGGCGCAGAAGTTGCGGCCGGCGCCCTTGAAGATGACCACGTTGCAGTCGTCGTCGTGGTTGATTTCCCACATCGCCTTCTTGATATCGCCGGTCATCTCATCTTCGCCGATGCTGATGGCGTTGTTCTTGTCCGGCCGGTTCAGGGTGAGGTAGGTAATCTTGGGGTATTCCTTGTCCTTCTCCAGGGTAATGGATTTGTATTTGGGATAAGCCATGAAATTTTCCTCCGTTTTGCGTATTTTCCTCTGACGTATTCACTGGCCCGTCTCGCCCCTGGTCACGCACGGGGGCATTGGGGCAGGAGAACCGGCGGCGCGGGCGGGCAGGCCGTAACTGGCCTTCAGCTGCTGTCAAATCCATAAATGGGCTGAGGCAGCGGCCTGAGCCCCGGAAAGAGTGAAAATGCCTTTCTGCGTCCTTTGAGCAGTCCCATTTTACCAGTACAGCTTGGGTATCCCGATGAGTCCGGTTGCCTTTCTAGCCGGCGGGGACACGTAGCGAAAGAACGTACCGGTGGTCGTGAGAAATGGAGGCGTTGATGTCAAGAAAGCCCTGTCCCCTCTGTTCGCTTGCGTAATAATCCGCATCGAATTTCCGTAAAAAAATACGCCATAATAGTTTACCTTATACGAAACTTGATGTCAAACCTCACCGAGGCCGGGAACCGGCCGGTCAATCCAGCCGGAGCCGTTGTTGACATGGCGGCAGGGGAGGTGCTATTATAGTTCATATAGTTAACTATTCAACTTGTTAACCAAATTTCCATAATATTATCCGTTTATGAACAGCGATATTCTGGATAACGTCGTCAGCGGGCTGCTTTGCATCACGCCCCTTATCCGCCGCAACATCCAGCGCAAGGTGGTGCGGACGGCCTTCGCGAAAATTGAGGAGGATATCACCCTGCCGCACCTGGAGGTAATGCTGGCGCTGAAGGAGGACGGCACCCGGCACATCGCCGAGATAGGGCACCGCCTGCAGATACCCAAGCCGCAGATGACGCCCCTCATCGACCGGCTGGAAAAGCTGGAGATTGTGGTGCGGCAGGTAGACGCCGCCGACCGGCGGACGACCAACATCGCCCTGACCGATAAGGGCCGCCGCATTATCGAGGAGCTGGACGGCGTCATCAAGAGCGGCATCCGGGAGAAGTTCGCCTGCCTTACCGACGGGGAACTGAAAGAGCTTTCTTCATCGCTGCGTAAGCTGGGGGAAATCCTCTCCAAGCTGCCTTAGAAAGAACAGGAGTCTACCTTGACCGTTACCGAACCGCCCGCCTACCAGAGTGGCCTGCCTAAAAAGCAGGTGGTGGCCGCTATGGCCGGCACCTTGCTCTCGATGCTGCTGGGCTCTATCTTCATGACTATCACGGCCACGGCCATGCCCCGCATCATTACCGACCTGGGAGGGTTCAGCCAGTACACCTGGGTCTTTACCGCCTATATCATCGCCGAGACGGTGTCGCTGCCGCTGGCCGGCAAGCTATCCGATATGTACGGCCGCAAATGGCTCTTCGTAGCCGGCATGGGACTATTCGTGGTCGGGTCGTTTCTCAGCGGGCTGAGCCAGTCGATGACCCAGCTTATCATGTACCGTGTCATCCAGGGGTTCGGCTTCGGATCGATGAGTGCCCTCGGGTTCATCGTCATCGCCGACCTTTTCCCCCCGGAGGAGCGCGGCAAGTACAGCGGGATGATGGCCGGGGTCTTCGGCGTCTCGACGGTTATCGGGCCAACCCTGGGGGGTATTATTACCGAGAGCCTCGGCTGGCGCTGGTGCTTCTTCGTCACCGTGCCCATAGGGATAATCATCATCCTGCTCTTTATCTTCATGTTCCCCCATTTCCGCCTGGCGCGTGAGAAGCACCGGCTCGACTACCTGGGCGTGGCGACCATGGCCCTCGGCATCGTTCCGTTGATTCTCGCCCTCAACTGGGGAGGTGTGGATTACGCCTGGAACTCCCCGTTTATTATTATACTTTTCGTCTTCAGCGCCATGATGCTGACGGCCTTCGTCTTCGTCGAGCGCCGCGCCAGCGAGCCGGTCATTCCCATAACGTTGTTCCGTACCAGAGTCGTCACCGTTTCGGCCATCGTCGCCTTTCTCCAGGGGGCGGCATTCTTCCCGGTGGTAACCTTTATACCGCTCTTTTTCCAGGGGGTGCTGGGGGCGCTGCCCGCCAAGAGCGGCCTGTTCATGACACCGATGATGCTGAGCATGGCCTTCGGGTCGTTCGTCGCCGGGCAGCTTCTCTCCCGCGCCGGGGGACATTACCGCCTTCAGGCCGCCATCGGGTTCGGGCTGGCCGCGGTGGGCTTTTTCCTACTGGCCGGGATGACACCCCAGACGACCTTCCTGATGGCCGCCGTCTACATCTCGATTACCGGGTTCGGCAACGGCAACGTCATGCCCATTCATACCATCGCTGTCCAGAACACCGTCCCTTACGCCGTGATGGGCACGGCGACTTCGCTGATAACGCTGCTGCGACCGCTGGGGGGCGTCTTCGGGCTGGCCATCGTCGGCTCCATCCTGAACAACCGCTTCGCGTCGGTGTTTTTCGGCAGCCTGCCGGCGGAGGTGACGGATGTGGTGCCGATGGCCGAGCTGACGAGCATCGTGGATAACCCCCAGGCGCTGATCAACCCGGAGTCCCAGGATGCGCTGCGAAACATGTTCGTGGGCCTGGGGCCTCAGGGTGAGGCCCTTTTTGAAACGACGCTGACGACGCTGCGTGAGTCTCTCAACTCGGCGTTGACGCAGGTCTTTATGGTCTTTCTAGGGATAACGCTGCTGGCGCTGGTGGTCAACTTTTTCCTCAAGGGGATTCCGCCGTACCGGCCGAAAGAGGCGGTGGAGGCAGTAAAGACGGAGGAATAGGGGATTATGGTTTCAGTGCCCACCCCGCCCCGTCCGAGTTATCTATTCCCACCCGGCCGCCCAGTATCATCCGCGGCTTAGCCCGCTGAGAAATCCCCCTTAATCCCCCTTTTCTAAAGGGGGACAATATTTCTGGCACGGTGGGTTGTAAAGATGTTTGACATCACGTTATATTGTTGATAATATAAGGTGTCTCTATTCGCCCGACGGGGGTAAACATGACCGAAGCCAAGGTGCCGGATTTCGGCGTGAAGCACGGCTCGCGCTCCGGGAAAGAGCCGGAGACTGGCGTGGTGGTGCGCAGCAAGGTATGGCTGGAGAAGGACGGCAAGCTCTTCATGGGCTGGGGGCGGGCGACGCTCCTGGAGCGCATCGACGAGCTCGGCTCGATATCGGCGGCGGCGCGCTCGATGCGCCTGGCCTACCGCAACGCCTGGCTCTGGGTGGAGGCGATGAACCGCCTGGCGGGGAGGCCGCTGGTGGTAAAGTCCACCGGCGGGGCGCGGGGCGGCTACGCCCGCCTCACCGAGGCGGGTCGGCAAATCGTGCGGGAATACAAGGAAAAGCGCGCCAGCGTACGCCAGACCCTGGGCAAGAAGTAAAAAAAATTTAACCTTACGCTATATTCATGATAATACAGCGCTGTTTGCTTGACGAGTTATAATATGCCATCACCAGGGAGGGGAAGCCGGTGAAACGCAGCGCCGGGCTGTTGCTGATTATCGCGGTGCTGGCGGCGATGGCCGCCGGCTGCGGCGGCGAAAAGCCCGCCGAGATAACCGCCTTCTGCGGCTCGGCGAGCCAGCCGGCCATGGAGGAGGCGGCGGCCGCCTTCACCGCGGCGACGGGCATAACGGTGTACCTCAATTTCAGCGGCTCGGGGACGATGCTCTCCCAGATGAAGGTGGACAAGAGCGGCGACCTCTATATCCCCGGCTCGCCGGACTACATGGCCCTGGCCGAGCGGGACGGCGTGGTCGACCCGGCTACGATAAAGATTATCGCCTACCTGGTGCCGGCGATACTGGTGCCGGAGGGCAATCCCAAGAATATACAGTCGCTGGCCGACCTGGCCCGCCCCGGCGTGGAGGTGGGCATCGGCGACCCCCGGTCGGTCTGTGTCGGCCTCTACGCCTACGAGATTATGGAGTACAACGGGCTTTTAGAGGCCATCGCCCCCAATATCGTCACCCACGCCGAAAGCTGCTCCAAGACGGCCACGCTGGTAGCGTTGAAAGCCGTGGACGCCATTATCGGCTGGCGCGTCTTCGCCAGCTGGCACGATAACATCGAGGCGGTCTACCTTAAGCCTGCGGAGCTGCCGCGGCTGGCCTATATACCGGGGGCGGTCTCCAATTACACTCAGGATAGAGAAAGCGCCGGAAAGTTCCTGGACTTCCTCGTCTCGCCGGAGGGGCAGGAGATATTCGGGCGGTGGGGCTATCTGGCCACCGAGGCGGCCGCCCGGGAGTACGCCCCGGAGGCCGAAATCGGCGGGGAGTACCAGCTCCCGGAAAGCTACCGGCCGCTGGTGAAATAGAAAATAGCTGAAGGGTATGCTGGGTTTTTACTGCGGATTAAAGCTGGTTGTCATTGCGAGGAGCATAGCGACGAAGCAATCTCCGAGGTCGGTGCTAGAGATTGCTTCGCTTCGCTCGCAATGACATAGCGGAGTCATTAACTCAAGAATCCTTGAAAGGCTTGAGATATGTTTAGAATCTTGAGAGGCGTCGGCGGGGAGAGGGCCTTTCGCGGGGCCACCATCAGTGCCCTGGTGCTCCTGGGGCTCTTCTTCACGGGCATCGTCATCTCCATGCTGGCCTATACCGAGTGGGATACCTTCCTGGCGGCCCTCATCTCCGAGGAGATACTCTTCGCCATCCGGCTCAGCGTCATCACGGCCACGATATCGGCCGTCATTTCCATCCTCATCGCCATCCCGGTGGCCTACGCCATCTCCCGCGCCAGCTTCCACGGCAAGGATATCGTCGATAGCCTCCTCGATTTGCCCATCGTCATCTCGCCGGTGGCCCTGGGTGCGGCCCTGCTGGTATTCTTCAACACTCCCCTGGGTGCCGCCATCGACGACAACGTCGTCAAGTTCGTCTTTTCCGTGCCGGGCATCGTCCTGGCGCAGATTACCGTCATCAGCGCCCTGGCCATCCGGCTGCTCAAGTCCACCTTCGACAGCATCGACCCGCGCTACGAGCAGGTCGCCCGCACGCTGGGCTGCTCCAAGCCGGAGGCGTTATTACGGGTGAGACTGCCGCTGGCGCGCGATGGGCTGATTGCCGCCACCATCCTCACCTGGGCGCGGGCCGTCGGCGAGTTCGGGGCGACGGTGACCCTGGCCGGGGCCACCGCCATGAAGACGGAGACCCTGCCCACCGCCATCTTCCTCTCGCTGGCCACCGCCGACGTCGGCAAGGCCATCGCCGTGATATTCGTCCTGGTGATTATCGCCGTGGCCGCCCTGCTGGTCATCCGCAAGATTATCGGCCGAAGGTACCAGCTATGATTGAAGTCAAAGACCTCTCCCTGCGCCTGGGGGAATTTCATCTCAGGGACATTGACCTCACCATCAACGACGGCGAGTATTTCGTCATCCTGGGGCCGACCGGGGCGGGCAAGACGGTGCTGCTGGAGTGCCTGGCGGGGCTGCACCGCATCCGGCAGGGGCGCATCTACCAGGACGGCAGCGATGTCACCCGCCTCACCCCGGAGGAGAGGAACCTGGGCTACGTCCCCCAGGACTACGTCCTCTTCCCCTTTCTCAACGTGCTGCGCAACATCGCCTTCGGGCTGGGGCCGGTACGCCGCCACCGCGACGAGATAATGACTCGGGTCAACGAGCTGGCCGAGCTGGTGGGGGTGGCGCACCTGCTGGAGCGCCAGACGCGTACCCTGAGCGGCGGCGAGAAACAGCGCGTGGCCCTGGCGCGGGCCCTGGCCCCCTCCCCCCGCGTCCTCCTCCTCGACGAGCCGCTGGGCGCCCTCGACCTGCGCACCGCCAAGTACCTGCGGCTGGAGCTACGGCGCATCCACCGCGAGCTGGGGCTGACCACCGTCCACATTACCCACGACCTCATGGAGGCCCTGGAGATGGCCGACCGGGTGGCCGTCGTCCAGGACGGGCGGGTGGAGCAGGTGGCCGGGCCGGAGGAGATGCTCTTCTCCCCGGAGGGCGAGGGCGTGGCCGATTTCATCGGGGCGCCCAATATCCTCGACTGCGACTACTGCCGCGAGCTGGGGCAGGGGCTGATGGAGGTGGGCTGCGGCGACCTCAAGCTCACCGTCCCCCACGAGGGCGGCGCCATCCGCAAGGTGGCCATCCTGCCCCGTCACATCTACGTCTCCGAGACGAGGCCCCCCGGCCTGAGTGTCAACGGCTTCGAGGGCAACGTCACCGCCATCACGCACGTCGGCAACACCGCCAAAATCTGGATTGACGTCGGCGCCACCGCCCTCATGGCCGAGATACCCTCCTATCTCTTCGCGGAGATGAGCCTGGCCGCGGGGCAGGAGGTCTTCATCATCCTCAGGATGCGGCGGATACGCTGCTACGAAGGCCATAACTGAGCCGCCCTCGGCATCAACTGCTTGGCTCGTAGTTTCCCCCGCCTTCACCTCCCTAAAGAATAAAATATCAAAAAAATACCCCGATGTGCGAACCTTTTTGTCTTTTTAGCGTTATAATATAGCAGAACGCTGAACGGATAGGGAGGTCATTATGAAAAAGCTCATTCTAGCGTTACTGGCAATTTTCGTCCTGGTGGGGACGGTGGCCTGCGCCATGGAAGAGGAGCCGGGCAAAACGACAAGCCCCAGGCTGACCACCGCGCCGACGACAACGATACCGCAGTTCGCGGCACCGGGGGGAGACGATTTCACCGTTCAGGCGCCCCCGGCCGTTATCATCGAATCGGTCGGGTCGTCGGGAGAGAAGGTCTATTTTGCTTCGGCCGATAACCTCTGGCAGGGCGACCGCCTCATTGTCCGCACCGGCGCCATGATACTGGTGGTGGAGGATGTCGAGGCAGCCATCGACCTGATTGCCGACATCGCCGCCGCCCACAACGGCTACGTCGTCACCTCCAACAGCTGGCAGGACCGCGATAGAATGATTGGCAATATCTCCATACGGGTGGATGTGGCCAGTTTCGAGCAGGTCATGACAGAGCTGGGCAACCTGGCGGTGGAGGTAAGGTCGGAGAGCACCTCCGGTGAAGACGTGACCGAGGAGTACGTCGACCTGGCCGCCAAGCTGCGCAACCTGGAGGCGAGCGAGGCCCAGCTGCTCGAGCTGATGAAGCTGGCCGGGGATGTCAGCGAGATACTCGAGGTTCAGCGCGAGCTGGTCAATACGCGGGACCAAATCGAGCGCACCCAGGGACGCATGCAGTACCTGGAGGAGAGCGCCGCCATGTCCTACATCTCGGTTGACCTGGAGCAGTCCAAGCTCACCGTCGGGTTCAGCGCCGAGACCCGCAATGCTAAAGAAGGGCAGGACATCCGCTTCACCCCCATCGTCTCCGGCGGCTTCGAGCCCTACAGCTATGCCTGGGACTTCGGAGACGGCTCTATCAGCACCGAGGAAACGCCCCTCCATAACTACAGCTCCGACGGGAACTACAGCGTCTCGCTGGTGGTGACCGACGACCGGGGTAACACCGAATCCTACGACCGGGAAGACTACATTACCGTCAAACCCGGCTGGAACGCCGGCAGTATCGCCAGCGCCGCCTGGAACGGGCTGGGCGCGTTCTTCAAGGTGCTGGGGAGCATCCTCATCTGGCTGGGCATCCTGAGCCCGATATGGATAATAATCCTGGTTATCCTCTACTTCACCTGGTGGCGGAGGCGCAATAAGGCGGCCTAGGGCTAATACGAGATAAACGATGGGAGGGGGCGAAAGCCCCCTCCCTTTTCTTATTGCTATATTTTCCCCACCTCGCCGCCCCGTCCGAGTTATCTATTCCCACCCGGGCCGCCCCGTATCATCCGCGGCTTAGCCCGGAGTTGCCACCCCTTTACCCCCCACCCAAGACTATTAGAGAAGATTGTCCCCTCTTTTATAAAAACATTCCCCCTCTCCTGCGGAACGCCTCGTCAGGAGAGGGGGATACAGGGGGTGAGGTAAAAAATCCCCCAAACAAACGACATTAATTTACACAGACAGCCGCTTTAGAATCTCCTGGCGGGTAAGCCCCGCCACCTCGATGACCTTGCGGCGGCTGATCCGGCCGCTGATGATGCCGATAGCAGACTTGCTTACCCCCAGTGCCTGGCTGAGGAGAATGATAAGCTCGTGGTTGGCCCTGCCCGCCACCGGCGGCGCCGCAACCCGCACCTCGAGCACGCCTTCACTGAGGCCGGTAATTTCGCTGCGGCCGGCGTTGGGGGTGACCTTTACGGGCAGACGTTTGTCCTGAGTGTCCCGGGGCAGCTTATTCACAGGTTA
>DAOUEH010000273.1:0-4012 GCA_034430635.1 Dehalococcoidales bacterium
TTCGGCACGGACATGGAGCACCCCGAGGAGCTCAACGGCGTCGTCGAGTTCTGGCTGGAGGACGAGAAATTCCTCCTCGATAAGAGCTTCGTCGTCTACATCCCGGCCAATATGACCCACTGCCCCCTCAAGACCATTGAGCAGCGCAAGCCCTTTTTCCACTTCACCATCGGCCCCGGCGATATGTACGTCTAGGCTAAATACCGAATAACTGCCAGTAATAGAAGGGACAAGATAAAATGGCCGAACAGAAAAATGCCAAGAACTATATCTTTAAAGATAAGCCTAACCTCAAGATGCCGGCTTACCAGCACCCCACCGACCCCGCGCACACCCGGCGGCTGGCCTATATCGACGAGGAGACCGTGCCGGGGGCCGATTTCGGCTGCGAGACCATGTGGCTGCTGCCGGGCGGTCCTAAAGAGCAGAAGATGCTGGACAAGAACACCCTCCCCTACGGCAAGTTCATCGGCTTCTTCAGCTACAACTACGAGAACATCCGCGACCTCTGCGCCGAGGTGGAGCTGTGGATCGGCGGCGAGAAGCATATCGTCAAGAACAGCTTCGCGGCCTTCATCCCGCCCAACGTGGAGCACGGCCCGATGATTATCCGCAACATCACCAAGCCCATCTTCCACTTTACCTCCAGCCCCGTCGGCAAGGGTGCTAAATAACAGCCCGGTTTTACGAAATAGATATAATCAATGCGGCGTCCTTCCCCGGGAGAGGATGCCGCAAGTCCGGCGTGATACCCGCCCCGCGGGAGGGCAGGGCCGTTTCCGCCGCGAAAGGAGCGCCGCATGGCCGCTGGAAAATACAGTAAATACATCGTCACCGACCTGAAAAAGGAAATCAAGCTGCCCGGTTTCCGCTCCACCGAGGTGCTCTCCGCCCTCCCGGCCGGCCAGCGCCGCCGCATGAACCACGTCATCTGGATGGACGACGAGGTCGTCCCCGGGGCGCTCTACTCCGAGTGCGTCTGGTTCTTCCCCGATGAGATGGTCAACGTCAATAAGCTCAACAAGGGCAAGGGCCCCGACGCCCACACCCACCCCTTTACCGAGATAATCACCTTTTTCGGCACCAACTACGACGACCCTACCGAGCTGGGCGGGGAGGTGGAGCTCTGGCTGGAGGACGAAAAATACGTCCTCACCCGCAGCTTCCTCTGCTACGTCCCGGCCGGGATGAAGCACTGCCCCCTCAAGCTGGAGAAAATCCGGCGGCCCATCTTCCATTTCACCATCGGCCCGGGAACGCAGTACCGCTAAGAGAGGTCTTACATACCGCAGAAAAGAGGTCTTGCCAGATGGGAAAACACGATAGCCAGTTCGTCTTTCAGGATAAACCTAATCGCCAGCTGCCGTCCTACCGCCACGAGATACCACCGGAGCGCGCCTACCGCATCGTCTATCTGGACAAAGAGGTCGTACCGGGGGCCGATTTCTACGTGGAGGCCCTCTGGTTCTGGCCCCGTGAATGCAGCCCCGACGACCCGCCCGGCGTGCCTGCCCACTCCCATCCCTTCGACGAGGTCATCGCCTTCTTCGGCACCAACCCGGACGATATCCGCGACCTGGGCGGCGAGGTGGAGCTGTGGATTGATGGTGAGAAGAACCTCATCGACAGGAGCTTCATGGCCTTCGTCCCGGCGGGGGTGGAGCACTGCCCGCTGCGCATCACCCGCATCGAGCGCCCCATCTTTCACTTTACCGCCGGCCCCGGCGAGATGTACGAATAGAGTAAAGGAGCCAAGCGATTCATGACCGAGACCAAATACGGGAAATACATCGTCAGCACCTTGATGCCGCCCTCCGATGAGGCCCCCTGGGCCCCGCCGGTATCGGCGGCGGGGAAGGGCAAAGGCGGGCGGCTCTTCTTCCTGGACGGCAATACCGCCCCGGGCGCCTTCTATACGGAATGCGTCTGGGTTCTGCCGCGCCCGGCGGGCGCGGGCCCGGCGCCGGAACGGAGCGTCGGCACCGAGTCGCACGCCCACGACTACGACGAGGTCATCGCCTTCATCGGCACCGACTTAAACGACCCCTACGACCTGGGCGCCGAGGCGGAGCTGTGGCTGGAAGACGAAAAGCACATTATCACGCGGAGCTCGCTGGTGTTCATCCCGGCGGGGATGATGCACTGCCCGCTGACCTTCCTGAGGGTGGACCGTCCGGTGTTTCACTTCACCACCGGCCCGGCCAAGAAATACTTCTAGGAACCGGCGCTTAGACGAGCCAGAGAATCAGGCCGATAATCACCAGGAGCGCCCCCAGGGCGATGGAGAGCCAGCCGCCCATTTTCAGGGAGCCCGGCTGGGGATTTTCCAGATGGCTTACGGTGAACTCCCTCAGGTCGCGCTTGCCGGCCAGGCCTTCGAGGAGGCGTTTCTCCTCGTGGTGGCCCCAGATGAGGGACAGGACACCCAGCACGAGAAATACCCCGCCCACCACTATGGTTATCCAGGCATCGCTCTGAGGCATCGGCCGCCGGCTCCTCGGTAGGGAGTATCCGTGCCCATGATAGGGTAACGGTGCCGTTTTTGCAAACGGACAGGCCGGGCCATTGACGCGAACCGGCCCGCTTCATTTCGCTAAGTTCTGGGCTGGTAACCGTCTACTTAACTTCGACGGTGGCGCCGGCCGCTTCCAGTTTCTGCTTGGCGGTGGCGGCCTCTTCCTTGGTGATGCCTTCCTTGACCGGCTTGGGCGCGCCCTCCACCAGGTCTTTGGACTCCTTGAGACCCAGGGTGGTCAGCTCGCGGACGGCCTTGATGACGTTAATCTTGTTGGCGCCTATCTCCTTGAGGATTACGGTGAACTCCGTCTGCTCCTCGGCCTCCGCCGCGCCGCCCGCCTCGGCCGCCGGGGCCGCTGCCGCTACCGCTACCGGGGCCGCCGCGCTCACGCCGAACTCTTCCTCCATAGCCTTGACCAGCTCGGCCAGCTCGACGACGGTCATGCCCTTGATGGCCGTCATGATGTTATCCAGCGCCGCCGATTTCTTCGGCTTATCCGCCTTGGCCGCCTTGGGTTTCTTGGCCTCTTCCTTGGTTTCGGCTACGGCTTCTTCAGCCTTCTTCTCTTCGTCTGCCATTTTAGGCTCCCTCCAGTTGTTTAATTCTTGCCTGCAGCACGCCCATCATGCCCCTTAAGGGGCCTGCCAGCACGTTGACCAGCCCGTAAATGGGGCTCTGCATCGCGGCCATTACCTGCGCGATCAACACCTCGCGGGAAGGCAGCCTGGCCAGGGTTTCCACTTCCTTGGCGGTGAGCACCCGGTCTTCCAGAAAGCCGCCTTTGATGCCGAGGATGGACTTGGTGGTGCGGATGTACTCCGTGAGCACCTTGGCTGTCTCCGGGGCCTCTCCGTGACCGAAGGCGACGGCCACCGGCCCTTCGAAGCAGGCCGCCAGGTCGTCCATGCCGGCGGCCCGGACGGCGAACTGCGCCAGCGAGTTCTTCACCACCCGGTATTCGATGCCCGCGTCCCGCAGCTTGCGGCGCAGGTCGGTGAGCTCGGCCGTGGTCAGCCCGCGGTAGTCGGTCAGGATGCCCACCTGGCAGCGGGAGAAAACCTCCCGCAGGCCCTCGACCATCTGCACTTTCTTTTCCGTTGGCATTGGTTTACCTCCTGCCGTGCCGCTTAAATGAATAGTCCCCGCTCCGAAGGCGAGGACTGTCAACGCATAATTAGTGCTGCGTTTCTTTTTTATCCTCGGCAGGCCTTATATTAAGCCCCTGGGGCACCCGCTGTCTTCGGACGCGATATTCAGTTAACAATTTATTCTAGCACAGCTTAAGGAATATGTAAAGATAGCGAACTCCTTGGTGATTTTTTACCTCACCCCCTTTATCCCCCTCTCCAAACTGGAGCAATGAATTACCCGCTGTCCTTTTATTTGGAGAGGGGGAATTTGTTTTTAGAAGAGGGGCTTCGCCCCTCTTAAACACCCCGTTTAGTAAGGGGGAGTAGCCTGCGGAGAGGGGCGCTAGCCCCTCTCAAAATATTC
>DAOUEH010000274.1:0-3601 GCA_034430635.1 Dehalococcoidales bacterium
ATTGACCAGGAAATCACCGGATATCAGGGCCTTCATTTCACTATTGTAAAGGCAGATGCTGTCGTCGGTATGTCCCGGGGTATGGTATACCAACCATCCGGGGCAGCCGGGCAGGGTGTCGCCGTCTTTGAGCCGGTAAGCCACTCTGGTGCGAATCCGCTTCCTGATACCGGGGATGCCGGCCCAGGGCATGGTAAAGGTGTCGGTTAGCGAGGGGCGGGGCAGGCCATTGCTGAAAAAAAAGCCGATGAATCGAAATATCTGACAGATGCCGGGGAGCCTGATGGCCTTTTTACCGGCCAGGTATTTCACGGCCCTGGCATGGGCCGCCAGCCTGGTGTTCGTTTTTTTTACCAGATAGTCCACGCCGTTAACGTGGTCGATGTGGGAGTGGGTCAGGACGACCAGTTTTATATCATCTATGGGGCGGTGCATTCGGTTCCGCACGTAGTCGATGATATTTTTGGCATCCGAGGGGAAACACACGTCGATAACCGTCAGCGCCTCGCCGTCAATGATGTACGACGGGGTGGCCCGGCCGGCGACTACGTTGATACTGCCGTTCATCATTCGTCTCAGGACTGTTTTTCCAGCTGGCTCACGATGCGGCGTATTTTCTGCTTGTGCCCCGCCGCCCCCAGGTTGAACGACTCCGGCACCCACTCCATCTCCTCCAGGTTCTTCATCATGGCGGGGAGCTTGTCCCAGGGGATGGAGAGGAGCACCCGGCCCTCCGGGAAGAGGCCCCGCGACTTCATGCCGAAGCCGAAGCCGGTGACGGTGAAGTTGACCTCGCCGGTGAGGTAGGGCTTGAGGTACATCCAGGCGCAGGCGACTACCGGCGTCCCCTGGGCCGACCAGCTCTCGCCGGTGCGGTAGCTCTTGGCGCGCAGCAGTATCTCCGCCTGGCTCACCGTGGCCATGATGATGAGTACGTCCGGCGCAAAGTTGAGCTTGGGGAGCGGGGCGAAGGCGACGTACTTCACCGAGTCGCGGGCCAGTCGGGGGAGGTACTGGTAGATGCGGCGGTTGGCGCGGGCGTCCTTGAAGACCCCCAGCTCGGGGCCGACGCGCCCGCTCTCGAAGACGGCCTCGCCCGCCACCATGCCTAAAAGCAGCGGGCCGATGCAGGTGAAGTCCTCCTGCGTCACGTAGAAGGCCTTACCCTGCTGCGCCTCGGGGAGCATCTCGCAGAAATCCAGCACCTTCTCCGGACGCTTGAGCCCCCGGGGCTTATCCGGGGTGAACTTGACGCCCACCGGCGGGCGCTCGAAAGCGAACTTTTTCAGCACGGCGAGTTCCCTGGGGATGGGGCTCATGGCAACCTCCTCTGGCGGGTGGCGGTGTCTTTATTTCCAATTATAGTAGTCTGGGGCGTGTTTGGCAAAAAGAAGGGTCTGAGTTATCTATTCTCCGTTTACGAACGTGCCAATCTGTGTTATAATCGCAGGGTACAGTCAGTTACAGGTCCGCCGTCGGCCGCTAATCTGCCAGTGGCCGCCAGACCCCCGCCGGAAAACCCCTGCATTACTTTACGCTGGTTTATTATACGCATTTTTACCCCCGCCATCCGGACACATACCCGCCGGAAGAAAGGAGCCAACCATGACCGAGGCCAGGAGCGGCGATACCGTTAAAGTACACTATACAGGCAAGCTGGAGGACGGCACGGTCTTCGATACGTCCGCCGAGAGGGAGCCGCTGGAGTTTAAAATCGGCGAAGGGCAGCTCATCACCGACTTCGAGCAGGCCGTCGTCGGCATGGAGCCGGGCGAGTCCAAGACGGTGATGATAACCTCCGGGGACGCCTACGGCCCCCACCGCGACGAGATGGTCCTCAAGGTGGCGCGGAAGGACATGCCGGAAGGGCTCGACCCCCAGGTCGACCAGAGGCTCCAGGTGCGCCACGACGACGGCAACGCCTTCGTGGTCACGGTTACGGCCGTCTCCGAGGAAAGCGTCACCCTGGACGGCAACCACCCCCTGGCGGGGAAAGACCTCACCTTCGATATCCAGCTCATGGAGATAGTCTGAGGCATTGCGCCGCTGCCCGGTTTCGCCTATAATATTATACGGTATCAGGCTGGAGCGGAGGCGGGATGCAGATTAACGTTTCTCAGCTGCTTCAGGAGTCTATCGGGGCGGTCAGGGACTACGAGGTGAACGAGGCGGCTGATATTACCGGCGACGGTAAAGATGATAATATACGGGGGGAGTGCCGCTTGCTGCGTACCCAGCGCAGCATCCTGGTGAAGTGCCGGCTGCGCGCGGAGGTAGAGCTGGGCTGCAGCCGCTGCCTGAGCCGCTTCCGACAACCCCTGAAGATAAAGTTCGAAGAGGAGTATTTCCCCACGGTGGATATAGAGAGCGGCGTCCCGCTGCCGCCGCCGGAGGAGGCCAGCAACTTCACCATCGACGAGCACCATGTCCTCGATACGACCGAGGCGGTGCGCCAGTACGCCCTGCTGGCCGTCCCCATGAAGCCCCTCTGCCGCCCGGACTGCGCCGGGCTGTGCCCGCGCTGCGGGCAAAACCTCAACCACGGGCCCTGCGGCTGCCCGGCGGCGGATATCGACCCGCGCTGGTCGGCGCTGACCAAGCTATAAGAAAATAAAAAAATAGAACGGAGTAATCTATGGGAGCCCTGCCAAAGAGAAAGAAGAGCAAATCGCGCGCCGGTAACCGGCTGAGCCACCGCGCCCTGAAACCCCCGGCGCTGGATATCTGCCCGCAATGCCACAGCCGCAAGATGCCGCACCACGCCTGCCCCACTTGCGGGACCTATAACGGCCACGAGGCCATTCAGATTAAGGAGCGCAAGAAAGCGGCCGGCTAATCTCCCCCCATTAAGAGACACTTCCCCACACCTGGTGGCACCATCAAGGCGGGGAAGTACTGCTTTAAGCCGAAAATGCCTTTTAAGGAGGGAAAGCAACCGAAATGACGAAATGTGCCTGGGTGTTCCCCGGACAGGGTTCGCAGGTGGTGGGGATGGGTCGCGACCTCTACGATAACGTGCCCGCCGCCAGGGCCGCCATCGAGGCGGCGGACGAGGCGCTGGGGCTGCCCCTCTCCAGGCTGTTCTTCAACGGCCCGGAGGACGACCTCCGCCAGACCATCAATGCCCAGCCCGCCCTGGTGACGGTGGCCTACGCCTGCCTGGAGGCGGCGCGCGCGATAAACGGCGATAAGCTGCCCGAGCCTGCCTTTCTGGCCGGGCACAGCCTCGGCGAGTACACGGCGCTGGCGGTGGCCGGCGTCATCGACTATCCCACGGCGGTAAGGCTCGCCCGCGAGCGGGGCCGCCTCATGCACGAGGCGGGGCAGCAGCAGGCCGGGGCCATGGCCGCCATCCTGGGGCTGGAGGAGGCCAGGCTGGCCGGGATTTGCATAGAGACTGATACCGTCATGGCCAATGTCAACTGCCCCGGTCAAATCGTCATCAGCGGCGGCGCCGCCGGTATCGAAAAGGCCATGGAGATGGCCACCGCCGCCGGGGCCAGCCGCGTCGTGGCGCTCCAGGTGAGCGGGGCCTTCCACTCCCCGCTCATGATACCGGCCGTGGCGGGCATGAGAAAGTACCTGGACGAGACCGAGTTCA
>DAOUEH010000275.1:0-4382 GCA_034430635.1 Dehalococcoidales bacterium
AGGGCGCACTTCTGGGCGACCTTGGCGGTGGTGGGGACGCAGGATACCGCCGCCAGGCCCAGGAGCGGGTTAAAGGGCTTCTTGGTAATCTTGCCGAAGATTAAGCCGCCGGCGATGCCCCCCAACCCGGAGAGCAGCAGGGCGATAACGCCCAGGGCCAGCAGCAGCAGCACCTTGGGGTTGAGGATGATGTCCACGCCCAGCAGCGCCCCCAGGGTGAAGCCCAGAAAGAGCGTCGCGCCGTAGAGGAGCGGCCC
This sequence comes from Dehalococcoidales bacterium, assembly GCA_034430635.1. Taxonomy (GTDB): domain Bacteria; phylum Chloroflexota; class Dehalococcoidia; order Dehalococcoidales; family RBG-16-60-22; genus DAOUEH01. The sequence continues at coordinate 258 of DAOUEH010000275.1, forward strand.
GGAGAGGAACTCCACGAAGCGGGTGATGCCCGCCTCTTTCACCGCCAGCCCCAGGAAGAAGGAAGCGAAGAGCGGTGTGGCCACCGGGAAGAGGAAGGCCAGCAGGGTGAAGGTGGCGATGCAGAAGGCGAACTTGGCCCCGGCGGGCACCTGGGGGATGGTGCGCCAGTCCATCTCGATCATGCGCAGGCGCTTGGGGATGATACGCGCCAGGAAGGGGAAACCGGCGTAGCAGATGCCCAGATAGACGTAGGCCACCACGGTAATGGGCACGAAGAGGTCCTTGGCCATCATTATCGAGCCGTAGAGCACCATGGGCCCGTCCGCCCCCCCGACCAGGGCGATGGCCGCCGCCTCGTTGGGGAGGAGGCCCATACCCATGGCGATGGGCAGCGTGGCGATGGTGCCCAGCTCGGCGAAGACGGCCAGGAAGAGGCTCATGCCGGGGCGGGCCAGCAGGATATCTATATCCGTAATGGCCCCGATGCCCATGAAGACCAGGCAGGCGATGAGGCCGTTAGAGAACATGAAGGTGTAGATGGGCTGGAGGAAGTCTATCTGCAGGAAGTACATCAGCTCGTTGAGGTTGCCCGCCATGGGATTGACGAAGAGGTTGCCCACCGGTCCGGCCTCCGTCATCAGGAGCCCGCCCACCTGGCTGGCCTCCATGACCATGAGCCCGGCGTTGACGGCAATCATGCCCAGGCCCAGCGGCAGCATGATGAGGGCCTCCAGGACTTTCTTATAGGAGAGGTAGATAAAGAGCAGGCCCAGGGCCACCAGCAGCAGCCGCCCGATGACGATATCCGGCTCGGTGATGGTGAAGGTATAGAGACCCTGGAAGAACTCTAAGAAGAACATAGGTTCAACCGCCTTCAGGGCTCGGGGGGGCGCTTTCATCCGCCGGGGGCTTTTTCCTCTGGACGATGGCGGCGATGACCCTCACGATGAGCGCCACGCACGCGGCGATGACGGCCGCCACGCCGTAGGCTATCAGGGCGAATACGATGGGGTGAAACTCCATAGTCTGCCGTTATAACTGACTAATACTCGATAACGGCAATCACCTCCCCGGGCTTGACCACCTGGTCGACCTTGACGTATATCTCGGTTACGGTGCCGTCCACCGGCGAAAGCAAAGGGTTTTCCATCTTCATGGACTCCAGGGTGCAGATGACATCGCCTTCTTTAACGGTGTCGCCCGCCTTGACATCGATGCTGAGAACCTTTCCGGTAATGGGAACTTCAACCTTTTCCTGTGCCAAATTTGAAAGCTCCTTTCTGGTTAACCCTAAAGCTCATAATTCAAAAGGGCGGTGGGCTCAACTCGCTGAACTCACCGCCCTATTATAATAGAGTCGGTTCTCTAAGTCACGCCAGACTATTTCTTTTTGGCCCCCACGGCGCCGACGGGCTCGGCGTGGATGACGATTTCCTCGCCCTCCAGGTCGACGACGATGGTATCCCCGGCCTGGAACTCGCTGCGCAGCAGGTCTTCGGAGAGGCGGTCTTCAATCATATTCTGGATGACGCGCCGCAGCGGTCGGGCGCCGTACTCCTCGTTATAGCCCTTTTCGCCCAGGTAGTCCTTGGCGGCGTCGGTCACCTTGAGGGAGATGCCCTTTTCGATGAGCTGCTTGGAGACGTTGGCCAGCATCAGGTCGACGATGGCGCGTATCTGCTCCTTGTCCAGCGAGCGGAAGACCACCAGGTCGTCGACGCGGTTGAGGAACTCCGGCTTGAAACGCTTCTTCAGCTCGCCGAGGAGGTTTTCCTTCATCCGCTCGTAGGACTGCTCCCGCGTCTTGGCCTCGTCGGTGTGCGAGGTGAAGCCCAGGGTGGTGCCCTTGCGGATAAGCTCGGCGCCGATGTTGGAGGTCATGATGATCACGGAGTTGCGGAAGTCCACGCGGCGGCCCTTGGCGTCGGTGAGGTGGCCGTCGTCGAATATCTGCAGCAGCAGGTTGAAGACGTCCTCGTGCGCCTTCTCGATTTCATCCAGCAGGATGCAGCAGTAGGGCTTGCGGCGTACCGCCTCGGTGAGCTGGCCGCCCTCGTCGTAGCCGACGTAGCCGGGCGGCGCCCCCACCAGGCGCGAAACGGCGAATTTCTCCATGAACTCGGACATGTCGATGCGTATCAGGCTGTCCTCGCCGCCGAACATGAATTCGGACAGGGTGCGGGCCAGCTCCGTCTTGCCGACGCCGGTGGGCCCCAGGAAGATAAAATTGCCGATGGGGCGGCGGGGGTCTTTGAGACCGGCCCGGGCGCGCCGGATGGCCTTGGAGATGGTGACGATGGCCTCGTCCTGCCCGACGATGCGCTTGTGCAGCTCATCTTCCATGTTGAGCAGGCGGCTCATCTCGTCGCCGGCCAGCTGCACCACGGGCACGCCGATCCACATGCTGACCACCTCGGCGATGTCCTCGGCGGTCACCTCCGGCTGGTCCTGCTCCTGCTCGTTCTTCCACTCCGCCTCCAGCTGCTTTATCTTCTCGTCTATCTGCGTCTCCCGCTCGCGCAGCTCGGAAGCATAGTCGTAGTCCTGAGTATTCAGCGCCGCCTCTTTATCCTTGCGGATGTTATCGCCCAGCTGCTTGGCCTCTTTGAGGGTGATGGGCATGGTGCGGTGCTTGATGCGCACCCGCGACGATGCCTCGTCGACGAGGTCGATGGCCTTGTCCGGCAGGAAGCGGTCGGGGATGTAGCGGGAGGCCAGGTTGGCGGCGGCGGCGAGCGCCTCCTCGCTGATGGTGAGGCGGTGGTGCTCCTCGTAGCGCTCGCGGATGCCGCGCAGGATTTCCAGGGTGTCGTCCACGGAGGGCTCCTCCACCAGCACCGGCTGGAAACGCCGCTCCAGGGCGGCGTCCCGCTCCACGTACTTGCGGAAATCGTCCAGGGTGGTGGCGCCGATACACTGCAGCTCGCCCCGCCCCAGGGATGGCTTTAGAATGTTGGCGGCGTCCACGGCGCCTTCGGCGGCGCCGGCCCCCACCATGGTATGAAACTCGTCGATGAAGAGCACGCAGTTACCGGCCGTCTTGATTTCGTCGATGATTTTCTTGAGGCGCTCCTCGAACTCGCCGCGGTACTTCGTCCCCGCCACCAGCGAGCCCATGTCCAGGGCGATGAGCCGCCGGTCTTCCAGGGTCTCGGGCACGTCGCCGGAGACGATGCGGTGGGCCAGCCCCTCGACGATGGCCGTCTTGCCCACGCCCGGCTCGCCGATGAGGGCGGGATTGTTCTTGGTGCGGCGCGATAAAATCTGAATCAGCCGCTCGATTTCCTTGTGCCGCCCGATGACCGGGTCGAGCTTGCCGGCGCGGGCGGCCGCCGTTAAATCTATGCCCAGCTGGTCGAGGGCCGGGGTTCGGGAGGTGGAGCGGGTGAGTCTGGCCTTGGGCGTGCCCTGGGTGAGGATGTGGGCCGTCTCGGCGCGGGCGCGGTCTAACGTGATGCCGAAGCTGTCCAGCACGCTGGAGGCCACGCCTTCACCCTCGCGGAGCAGCCCCAGCAGGAGGTGCTCGGTGCCGATGTAGTTATGGCCCATCTGGCGGGCCTCGTCGATGGCCAGCTCGATGACCTTCTTGGCGCGGGGGGTCAGGCCGGTCTCGCCGCTGCCGGGCTTCTCGCCCCGGCCGATGATGAACTCGATGGCGGAGCGCACCTTGCCCAGACCGATGCCCAGGTTGGTGAGCACCTTGGCGGCCACGCCTTCCTCCTCGCGCACCAGCCCGAGCAGGATATGCTCGGTGCCGATGTAGTTATGGTTGAGGTTGCGCGCCTCTTCCTGGGCGATGGTGAGGACGCGGCGGGCCCTTTCCGAGAATTTTTCAAACCTGCTGGCCATATCTTTGTCCCGATGCTGGCGGTTGCCGGGGGCAGTACCCCCTCTATTCCTAATCTTATAATAAAGGATTTTGTAAAAGCAAGCGGGGAGGAGGTTTTTGGTATCTATTCTTCGGGGAAGCTACCGGCTGTAATTGAAAAGCCTCCTGGCAGTGGCATATTTTCCACAAAGGGTTACCCCCTCAGTATCGTCTGCGCTGGGGCGTTTCACTTCCGTGTTCGGGATGGGAACGGGTGGGGCCACCCCGCTCTAACCACCAGGAGGCTGTTCTCCGG
>DAOUEH010000276.1:0-24652 GCA_034430635.1 Dehalococcoidales bacterium
CGGCCCCAATCCCATTTTGTTACCGTGTTCTAGAATACTCGTCTGTAAGTACTGGCAACAAAATGGAAGTAACGTAAAGAAACTTGAAATTGACAAATAATTGGTTAATTGTATAGTAGTAAAAGTGGCATAATCTACTTCACTTAGCTGGAGAAAAGAAAAATATACTTGGTATACACTGCCTGCGTATATCGGGTCTTTCATACCTGAAAATATCTTTAAGGAGGAGAAAATATGAGAAAGAAAAGCGGGCTGTTGAAGATACTGGGCATGGTGCTCGTCTGCGGGGTTTGCAGCCTTCTCATCATGGCCGGTACGGGCTACACCGAGATATTTAGCTCGGTAATCCCGATGGAGCCGGTTTCCAGCTCCATTCCGGCCACGGTGATTTCCCCCATGACGGGCTGCTCCGGCTGCCCCGCCGGCAGCATAACCTGCTGCGAGGAGCTGGCCTCGGCTTTCAGGAAGCTGTACCAGCGCCTGCAGAGCCTGGAGGCCAGGCAGACCAAGCTGGAAATTGAGATGACCGAGCTGCAGACCAACCTGACCATCAAGCTGCAGCAGCTTCAGGCCAAAATCAAGTCCGTCGAGGACGAAGCCAAACACGAGATTGAGCAGCTCAAGTGCAAGATTTCCGCCGTGGAATCGGTGGCGGCCCGGGAGAGGGCCAAGCTGGAGCTGCAGATAAGCCAGCTGCGCCGGGATGTCGATGTCAAGACCCAGGCCCTGCAGAACGACATCATGCGGGTGGAGCGGCGCGCCGAAGAGGAGCGGGTTCGCCTGGAGCGCATCATTGAGCTCACCCAGCAGCAGGAGATGCAGGACGTGCGGCGCCTGGAGACGCAAATTGCCGAGCTGAAGACCAACACCAACCACAAGATTCTTGTCCTGCAGGATAGCGTCAAGCAGCTCTACGGCGAGGTAACCGTACAGCGCGAGCGCATCCTGGCGCTGGAGGCTCAGGTCAAGGAAGTGGCCGCCCTCAGGATAAAGGTCTCCGAGCTGGAGCAGAGGATTTGCATCCTGGAGGCCACGCTGGCCAGGCCTATCATCAATGTCCCCTAGCCTGCGGGGAAACCGAATCCAGTTTTAAACAAGGCCGGGCACCGCGAAAGCGGTGCCCGGTTCTTTTTTCGGTATCGAGCGGGATTACGGGGCTATCAGTCCCTGCTCCGTGAAATACCGCTCGGCGCCGGGGTGGAGGGGGATGGGCATGCCGTCCAGGGCGGTCGCCAGGGTGATGTCGCTACCCCGCGGGTGGGTGGCGATAAGCACGTCGGTATGCTCGAAGATGGCCCGCGTTGCCTGGTAAATCAGGTCTTCGGACAGGTCGGCCCGGGTGGCCAGCATGGCCCGCACGGCGATGGTGCCGGTATCCTGCGCCACCCCCTGATAGGTGCCCCCCGGGATGACGGCGGTGACGTAGAAGGGGTACTGGCTGCTCAGGGTGGCGTAAATTGCCGCCGGCACGCTGACGATGGCGATGTCCTCCGCCGCGGCGATATCGGTGACCGCCGCCGTGGGGATGCCCGCCACGATGCAGCCGGCGTGAATCGAGCCGTCGGCCAGCCCGGCGGCGCAGCCGGCGAAGTCGAGGTACTGGATATCCAGGCTGGTCTCGTCCAGCCCGGCGGCCGCAAGTATCGCCAGCATGTGGACGGCCGTGCCGCTGCCGGGGGCCCCGATGCCGACCTTCTTACCGGCCAGGTCGGATAGCTCGGTGATGCCGTACTCTTGCAGGGTGACAATCTGGACGATTTCCGGGTACAGGGTGGCGATGCCCCGGATATCCGCCACCGCCTCTCCCTCGAACATGCGGATGCCCAGCTGGGCATAGTAGGCGATGGTATTCTCAATGAGGGCCAGTTCCGCCTCGCCGCTGCCCAGGCTCCGCGCGTTGGCCACGGAACCCTCCGAGGCAATCGCGGTTACCTCTGCCCCGGTCACGTTATCCGTGATAATGCCGGCCATGGCCTGGCCGATGGGATAGTAGGTCCCGGCGGTGCCGCCGGTGACCATGGTCAGCTCCTCCGTCGCCGGGCCGCAGCCGGCGGCCGGCAGGGCCAGCAGGGCAGCCAGCAGCAGCACCGCCATTGCCAGGAGTTTCAGCCGTCCCGGCCTGTGTCTTTCCGTTAGATGCATTTTATTCCTCCTTTTTTACGCCCGGCAGGCGGGCGTTTGGGGGTACATGATATACTATAAAGGAACGGCCCACTTGACGCAAACACGTTAAACGGGTTAATAATATGTGGTCGATTATTTGGGATAGCTGTTATCTAGCCGGTGATTTATGCTGAAAAAACTGACGGGAATTCAGTGGCTCATGCTGCTGGTGGTGCTGGTAATTGTCGCCGCCGTGGTAGCGGTCCCCATGCTGGGGCGGGGCGGCGACGAAGAGCCGTCCACGGCCTCGCTGCGCCAGCCGACGATGAGCCGGGCGGTGGATAAGATTACCGCCGAGCCCACCGACCCCACCGATACCTTCACCGTGGCCGACCCGGAAATCTACTGCTCGGTGATACTGGCCACTGCCCCGCCGGAGACCTCGGTCAAGGCCAGGTGGATTTACCTGGGCGAGGCGGGCGCCGGGGCCGGCAACGAGATTCTCTACGAGACCGAGGCCAAGTTCGAGGGCACGATGTACCTCAGCTTCAAGCTCACCAACGACGCGTGGCAGGTGGGCTACTACGAGGTCATGCTCTTCCTCAACGGGGTGGAGCAGTTCAGCGTACCGTTTACCATCGAGTAGGCCGTGACCTGTCGGCGGCCTGGGCGGGCGGTTTCCATCCGTTTTGACCTGTCTTCCGGCTGAGGCCGTGCTGCTCCGGCTAAGGAGACTATATCCCTGTTAAGGCGTGCTGGCCTCCCCGTAAGCCGCCGTCGGGCGGTTATCTTGTCTCAGGCGGCGGTAGACCGGCGGGGGGTATCGTGGTATGATAGGGATGTCTTGAGGAAAAAGAATACCAATCCGAAGGAGGGAGATAGAAGCGTGATCTGAAGCTGTAAAGCAGGCACAATGTCTGGGGGCTAGCGTTCTATCCGTCGATGAATCATTCCCTACCCCGCTGATTCTAGAGGTCAATGAACCAGGCAGCCCGTCAGCGCGAGCTGTTTACCGCAATTCACCGCCGCATATCTCCGGATTTTACCCGCCGCCACCCCGTCCGTTCCAACGTATACCCCTCGGGTTATCACCTGTCATTCCATTTACAGGGGAACCTGTGCCTGTTAGCTTTATTATGCCCCCGATAAGGAGATGATGTTCGACCGATGACACGCAAAGGGCTGGCCGGAGGCAGTTACCAACCGCTTGACTCCGCAGGTATCGCCAGGATAAACGACACCGTATTTAAGATAATCGAAGAGATAGGCTGCGAGGTTCATTCCGAGCTGGCGCTGGAGGCCTTCGCCGGGGCCGGCGCCCGCATCGACCGGGAGACCCGCCGGGTGCGCTTTTCGCGGCGAAAGGCCCGCAAGCTCATCGCCATGGCCCCGTCCGAGATTACGCTGTGCGGGCGGGAGCGCAAGCACGATATCCGTCTCGGCGGCACCCGCGTCTATACCGGCACCGGCGGTACCGCCCTCAATGTCTACGAGCCCGCCAGCGGCGAGCTGCGCCAGGCGAATCTTACCGACCTGAAAAACATCGCCGGGCTGGTGGACAAGCTGGAAAACATCCACCTGCTGCTGCTGCCCACCTACCCCGGCGAGCTGGCGATGGAGGAGGTGGACGTCAACCGGTTCTTTGCCGGGCTGGACAACACCACCAAGCACATCATGGGCGGCATCTACACGCCGGAAGGCATGGAGCAGGTCATCAAAATGGCCGAGATTATCGCCGGCTCGCCGCAGGCCCTCCGCAAGCGGCCGATTATCTCGCTGATTACCTGCGTTATCAGCCCGTTTACCATCGATACCGGCTACGGCGACCTGATAGTACAGGCCGCCCGCAACGGCATCCCGGTGGTCTGCCCGTCCGAGCCGCTCTGCGGCGCCACTTCCCCGGTGACGCTGGCGGCCAGCCTGGCCGTGCAGACGGTGGACTCGCTGATGGGGGTCATCCTTACCCAGGCGGTCAACCCGGGCACACCGGTCATCTTCGGCTCGGTGGCCACCAATACCGACCTGCGGGACTATAAATACATCGCCGGCTCGGTGGAGATGGGCTTGCTCAACGCCGCCGGGGCCCAGATGGCCCAGTTTTACAGACTGCCGTACTACGCCACCGGCGGCATGACGGACTCCAAGACCCTGGACGCCCAGGCCGGCTACGAATCGGCGATTACCAACCTCATGTGCGCCCTGGCCGGCTCCAACTTCATCCACGACGCCGCCGGGCTGATGGAGTTCGCCATGACAGTCTGCTACGAGAAATACGTCATCGATAACGAGATACTCGGTATGGTCATGCGGGCGGTGGAGGGCATCCGTATCGACGATGAAAAGCTGGCCTACGACCTGATGAAGGAGGTAGGGCCGGGGGGCAACTTCGTCACCGCCAAGCACACGCGGCGCTTCATGCGGAAGGAGCATTACCAGCCCACCTTGAGCGACCGCAACACCCGCGAGACCTGGGAGGCCAGAGGGAGCCAGACATCCTGGCAAAAGGCGGCGGCGAGGGTCAGGGAAATCCTGGCGGCTCACACTGTCCGCCTGCCCGAGGCGGTGCGGGCCCGGGTGCTGGCCGAAGTGCCGGGGATAATAGATTTACATAATATAAAGCCCGGCAACAACGTCGGCCAGGGAGGAATAAAAAATGCCTAGAGAAGGAACACTCATCGAAGACCCTATGCGGCGCCTGACCGGGGCGCAAGTCGACCAGATACACGATGCATCCATCGCTATACTGAAAGAGCCCGGCCTGCTCTGTTTTAATAAACGGGCCGCGGAGATATTCGGGGAGAGCGGGGCGGCGGTCGGGCCCGTCAGCGGCGCGGCCAGCCCCAGCTGGACGGTCAAGCTTCCCGAAAAGTTAGTGACCGACTCTATCGCCAAAGCTCCATCCGAGATTACCCTGGGGGCGCGTAAACCGGAAAATGTCCTCGTCATGAAGGGCGACGAGCCGCGCGTCTACTACATTACCGGCTCGGAGACGAATACCTGGCTGGACGTGGCCTTCGAGGAATATGCCAGCACCAAGGATAACACCAAGAAGGTCAGCTTGGCCGAGTTCCGGCCGCGCCGCGGGACGGTGGCCGACCTCTGCGCCTCGGCCCACGTCTGCGAGCACCTGGACACTGTCGACGGCTATATCCGCACCGTCAATATCCAGGACAGGGAAATCAATAATAAAAATAAGGACGTCAATAAGTTCTTTGCCTGCCTCGACAATACCACCAAGCACGTCATGTCGGGCCTGACGAACCTCGACCAGCTCGATAACGTCGTCAGAATGGCGGAGTTCGTCGCCGGGGGGCCGGAGGAGCTTAAGGCCAACCCGCTTATCTCCTTCATCACCTGCCTGGTGAAGAGCCCGCTCCAGTTCGTCGACGATACCACCGAGACCTTCATCGAGGTCTGCCGGCGCGGCCTGCCCATCGTCGTCTCTTCGTCGCCGCAGGCGGGCACGTCGGCGCCCATCAAGGAGGCGGGCATCATGGCCCAGATTAACGCCGAGGTGCTGGCCGGCATCGCCCTGGGGCAGCTGGTCAACCCCGGCGCGCCGGTGCTCTACGGCAGCGTGCCGGTGCGCGCCCGCATGGACACCCTGGGGGACTCCTACGGCTCCATCGAGACGACCCAGTACAACATCGACTGTGTGCAGATGGCCAGGTTCTACAACCTCCCCAACTACTCCACCTCCGGCGTCTGCGACCCCAGGATACCGGGGCAGCAGTCCACCGTGGAAAGGATGTTCTCCAATATCCTGATGACGCTGGCCGGGCCGCAGTTCCTGCACTGCGCCTTCGGGCTGCTGGACTGCAATTCCATCTTCTGCCTGCTCCAGGCGGTGCTGGACGACGCCCACTTCGCCATGATGCGGCACTTCCTGCGGGCGCCGCGGGTGGATAAGGCGGAGCTGGAACTGGCGATGCAGCAGATAGCCGCCGCCGTGGATACGCCGCAGAAAATGTTCATCAACTACATCCGCCCGGTGCTGCGCAGCGGGGAAATTTCCCCGCCTTATCCGTTCGAGGGCGACGGCGAGGGCGATAACGTCTTCGCCCTGGCCAACGAGCGGCTGCAGGCACTGCTGGCGAAACCGGTTGACCATATCGACGCGGCCACCACCGCGCGGATTTTTGAGGAAATACCCGGAATTTTACCGGGGTTGAACGTATACAAAGGGGGAATAAAATCATGAACGCCGAGCTACTGGAACAGCTCAAGGAGAACGTTATCCAGGGGAGGAAGACCCGCGACGATATCGGCATCGACGAAGCCTTAAACGGCACGCCCGGTGTCGTCGAGCTTATCGAGGAGGCCCTGGCCGCCGACGTTCCCGTCGAGGAGATTATCGCCGACGGGCTGACGGCGGGCATGGAGGTGGTGGGGGAGAAATTCTCCACCCGGGAGTATTTCATTCCCGATATGCTCGCCTCGGCGGACGCCGTGGGAGCGGCCATGGAAATCCTCAAGCCGCATCTCGAAGCGGCCAGCGTCGCGACCAAGGGCAAAGTGGTCGTCGCCACCGTCAAGGGGGATATCCATGATATCGGCAAGAACATCGTCGCCATCATGCTCCGGGGGGCGGGCTACGAAGTAATCGACCTCGGCATCAATGTGCCGGAGGACGCCATCGTCGCGGCCGTCCGCGACGAGAAGCCGGACTTTCTCGGCCTTTCCGCCCTGCTGACGACGACGATGACCGAGATGCCGTTGGTCATCGCGGCCCTGGAAGATGCGGGCCTGAGGGAATGTGTAAACGTCATCATCGGCGGGGCCGCCGTCTCCGAAGAGTACGCCGAAGAAATCGGGGCGGACGCCTTCGGGGCGGATGCCTTCCAGGCCGTCCGGGTGACGGACGACCTGCAAAAGGTACGGTGCTAGAGAATAGAAAAGCAAAGTTAAACGATACAAAGGTTGGTGATTTATTATGTGCGGCATAGCCGGATGTTTTGGAACGAGAGATACGGAGACAGTCAACAGGATGCTGGATGCGCTGCCCCACCGCGGCCCCGACGACCGCGGCATTCACGTGCACGGGGACATGGTGTTTGGGCACACGCGCCTCTCCATCGTGGATGTGGCCAAGGGGCACCAGCCCATCCTGGCCGATGGGGGGCGCTGCGGCATCATCTGCAACGGGGAAATCTATAACTTCAAAGAGCTTAGAAAGCAGCTCGAAGATAAATACGCCTTTACCACCGATTCCGATACCGAGGTGATACTGCACCTCTACCGGGAGAAGGGCCCGGCCTGCGTCGCCGAGCTGGACGGGATGTTCGCCTTCGCCATCTTCGACGGGGACGACTACCTGCTGGCCCGCGACCCCATCGGCATTAAGCCCCTCTACTACGGCTACGTGGACGGCAACCTGTACTTCACCTCCGAGCTGGGCGCCATGACGCTGGCCGGCGTGGATGAGGTCCACGAGTTCCCGGCGGGGCATTACTACACCCCGTCCGAGGGTTTCGTCCAGTATTACGAGATACCGCCCATCGAGGATAATATCCTTACCGACGTGGACGAAGCTACCCGGCTCATCCGGGAGACCTTTATCACGTCGGTCAAGAAGCGATTGCTTGCCGACAGGGAAATCCACGTCGGCTCGTTCTGCTCTGGCGGCATCGATTCCTCGCTGGTGGCGGCCATTGCCGCCGAGGAAATTCCCCATCTGCATACCTTCGTGGTGGGGATGAAGGATAAAAACGGCGAGGAGAGCGACGACCTCAAGGCCTCGCGTATCGCGGCGAAGCACATCGGCTCCACACATCACGAGCTTATCTTTACCGAGGACGAGTACTACGAGGCGCTGCCCATCGTCATCAAGAAGCTGGAGAGCTACGACCCCTCGCTGGTGCGCTGCGCCGTGCCCTGCTACTTCACCTGCAAGCTGGCGGCGCGGCACGTGACGGTGGTGCTCACCGGGGAGGGGGCCGACGAACTGTTCGCCGGCTATCACTACATGAAGCACTACCCGATGGATATGCTCAATAAAGAGGCCGGGCGCTGCATCGGCAACCTGCACAACATCAACCTCCAGCGCGCCGACCGCATGGGGATGCTCTTCTCGCTGGAGCTGCGCGTGCCCTTCCTGGACACGGCCATGATCGACCTCTCCATGAAGATACCCCCCGAGCTCAAGATAAAGGAGTCCGAGAAGGTTGGCGCCAAGATAGAGAAGTGGATACTGCGTCAGGCCTTCCAGGACACCGGCTACCTCCCCGACGATATCCTCTGGCGTTACAAGGTGCAGTACACCCAGGGGGCCGGCTGCGAGGACCTGGGCGAGAAGCTGGCCAATGCCGAGATGACCGAAGACGAGTACGAGCGCATCAAGGCCGAGAACCCGCAGGCCACCCTCAACAGCCGGGAGGCGGCTTACTACTTCAAGATATTCCGCCAGTACCACCCGCAGGACTCGGTGCTGGGCTCCATCGGCATCTGGACGGGGTTCGATTTCGCCGAGGAGCGGGAGAAGGTGCGCGGCACCATGGACGGCGACCTGAAACACGTCCGCGAGGAGACCTCCACCGGCGCGAGGTAGGCCATGAAGCTCACCATCCTGGGCTCCGGAGGCTGCATGGTCATCCCCAAGCCGCTGTGCCGCTGCCGGGTCTGCCGGGAGGCGCGGGAAAAGGGAATCCCCTACGCGCGGGGCGGCCCGGCCGCCTACATCCACGACGCCGGTCTCCTCATCGATACCCCGGCGGAGATTGCCGCCCAGCTCAACCGCGAGCGTATCCGGCGTCTCGATTACCTCATGCTCACCCACCTCGACCCCGACCACGCCGAGGGCCTGCGGGTGGTGGAGCAGGTAACGCTGGACTTCCGCACCTGGCGGGCCTACCCCGATAAATGCATCACGCTGCTCCTGCCCGCCGCCCTGGAAGACCCACTACGTCGCATCGCCACGCAGTACGGGCCGGCCATCGGGCACTACCTGAAGGGCGGCTTCCTTAAGCTGGAAACCTTCTGGGAGGAGACGCTGGCAGGGGATGTGGCGATAACGGCCGTCCCCGTCGCCGGCAGCCGGCTGCCCGTCTTCATCTACGTCTACGAGAAGGCCGGGCGCAAGCTGGTCTACGCCCCGTGCGATATCAAGCCCTTCCCCGAAGACCGACCGGAGGTGCGCGATGCCGATTGGCTCGTCATTCAGCCGGGCATCTTCGAGAGCGGCCTGCGTCACGGCTACCGCTACCCGGCGGGGCACATCTCCCGTAAGGCGCTCTATACCTTCGAGGAGACACTGGCCCTGGCCGGGCGCATTGGTGCCAGACGTACCGTCTTTACCCATCTGGAGGAGTACTGGCACCGCTCCTACGACGATTACAAGCGCCTGGAGCGTGGGCACGCCGGGATACGCTTCGCCTACGACGGGATGAAGCTCACCGTCTAGTTTATTTGAAAATATATACGCCGCTATGACAAGATAGGTAACATGAGTAAAGAAGAAGTCAAAAAAGCGGGCTGCTGTTTCTGTATCGTCAGCTGCGGGACACTCGTTCACGTCCGGGACAACAAAGTGGTTCAAGTAACGCCCGACCCGGACCACCGGCTCAGCCGCGGCTTTAGCTGCGAAAGGCTCAAATACGCCGTTAAGTGGCTCTACCACCCCGACCAGCTCCACCACCCTCTGAAAAGGGCGGGCAAGCGCGGCGAAGGCAAGTGGCGGAGGATTAGCTGGGAGCAGGCCATCGGCGAGATAGCCGAAAAGCTAAATGCGCTCAAGGCGAGCTACGGGCCGCAGACGTTGGCCGTTTTCGAGGGGACGTACCGCGGGCAGAATATCTGGGCCAGGTCGCGTTTTTGCAACCTCTTTCAGAATCCGCAGAACGTCTTTCATCCCGGCGTAACCTGCACGCTGAACTGCATGGCCACGGAGCAGGCGGTGATGGGGGATTCGGTGGCGGCCACCCCCGATATCGCCCACACCAGCTGCCTCGTCCTCTCCGGGATGAGGCCCCACGAATCCTCGCCGCGCACGCTGGCCTCCATCGTAAGAAGAAGGCAAAAGGCGCCGCTGAAGCTCATCGTCATCGACCCCATCGTTACCCGCATCGCCCGTGACGCCGATATCCACCTGCAGATACGGCCGGGCACGGATACCGCCCTGTTCCTGGGCTGGATAAACGTCATCATCGGCGAGAACCTGTACGATAAGGAGTTTATCGACAAGTGGACGAGCGGGTTTGATAAGCTGGCCGCCCGCGCGGCTGAATACCCCCCCGAGAGGGTCGCCGGGATTACCGGCATCCCCGCCGAGCAGATAATTGAGTCCGCCCGGCTCTACGCCACGACGAAACCGGCCGCGCTTTACCGCGGCCTGGCCACCGACCAGCTCGGCCCCAACTCCACCCCCGCCAGCCAGGCCAGGAACGCGGTGAGGGCCATCACCGGCAATATCGATATCCCCGGCGGCGACCTGATACCGTCGGTCGGCCCCATCATCGACGGCAAGATGTTCGTCCGCGACGCCCAGCTGGAGCTTACCGATAGACTGCCCGAAGCGATGAAAAAGCTGCAGCTGGGCCAGGCGAAGGCCCCGCTGATGACCTGGCCCGGCTACGCGCTGACCAATACGCCCTGGCAAGCACGGCATAAAGTGTCCCAGACCACCATGCACCGCCTGGGCTGCTACCTGCCGGCCTTCCACGAGGCGGTCGTTAATCGTAATCCCTACCCGGTGACGGCCGCCATTACCTGGGGCTCCAATCCGTTGCTGTGGGGGCCCAACGTCACCCGGCTCTACGAGGCGCTGGTCAGCCCCAACCTGGAGCTGAGCGTGGTGCAGGAGTACTGGATGACGCCCAGCGCCCAGCTGGCGGACTACGTACTGCCCGCCGCCAGCTGGCTGGAGCGCCCCATGTGCGCCACGCAGGAAGACTTCACCGATGTCGTCTGGGGTGGGGAGAGGGCAGTAGCGCCGCTGGGCGAAAGGAAGGACGACTACACCTTTTTCCGCGACCTGGCGCTGGCGACGGGTCAGGATAAAAGTGACTGGCCCTGGGAGACCCTGGAGGACGTCATCGCCTACAGGTTGAAGCCCCTCGGCATTACCTACGAGGAGTTCGCCCGGACGGGCTACGTACTGGGGGCGCGAGAATATAAGAAATACGAGAAGGCCGGCTTCGCCACGGCTTCGGGGAAGCTGGAGCTGGCCAGCACCGTCCTGGAAAAGCTGGGCGGCGACCCCCTCCCCGGTTACGAGGAGCCGCCGGAATCGCCGGTGAGCACGCCCGATGTCGCCAAAGAGTATCCCCTCATCCTCAACACGGGCGGGCGTTTCATGCCCATGTTCCACTCCGAGCACCGGCAGCTGGGCATCGGGATGCGGGAAAGGCACCCCGACCCGCTGCTGACCATCCACCCCGATACCGCCCGTAACCTGGGCATCGAAGAGGGCGACTGGGTCTGGATTGAGACGAGGCGGGGGCGCATCAAGCAGCGGGCCAGCCTCAATCCGGGCATTCTCCCGGACGTGGTCAACGCCGAGGCGAGCTGGTGGTTCCCCGAGCAGCCGGGGGAGGTGCCGTCGCTCTTCGGGGTGTTTCAGTCCAACGCCAATGTCCTCACCCCGGACGGGGACGAGTTCTGCGACCCGCTGACCGGGGGGTGGCCCAGCCGGGCGCTGCTGTGCAAGGTTTATAAGGTCTAAGCGGGTTGTGTCGATTGAATTAGTTGACGCAATAGCGGTATCATATTTTTAGCGTCACCGGATTATCGGAAAGGAGGATGACATAATATGGCATTCGGCAAAGGTAAATACACCTATGAGCTGGTTGATTGGCAGGCCAAATATCCCGATGGGTGGTCACCCGTAGAGGTAAACGGGCTGGCCGTCGATTCGCAGGACAGGCTGTACGCCTTCAACACCGGCGACTACCCGCTGACGGTCTTCGACCGTGGAGGCAACCTGCTGAATACGTGGGGGAAGGGGTTCTTTGAGCACAATCACGGCGCCTTGATAGGGCCCGATGATTGTATCTATTATGCCGACGACGGCAACCATACCGTGAATAAACTAACCCTCGACGGCAAGCTGCTCATGACGCTGGGTAAGAAAGGTCAGCCTTCGGATACCGGTTTTTCCTGGGTAACCGAGACCGGAGAGAGGCGCGACTTCATGGAGGCGCTCACTTCGACCAAACGGGGCGGCCCGCCGTTCAATGCCCCGACCGGCGTCGCCCTCTCCGCATCGGGTGAAATCTATGTATCCGATGGCTACGGCAACGCGCGGGTGCACAAGTTCTCCCCCGATGGGAAACTGCTTTTATCCTGGGGCGAGCCGGGTAAGGGCCCCGGCCAGTTTATCGTGCCCCATGCCATTGCCATAGATAAACAGGGGCGGGTCCTGGTGGCCGACCGGCACAATAACCGGATACAGATATTCGACGCCGACGGGAAATACCTCACCGAGTGGAACGACGTGATTCTACCCACCGATATCTTCATCGACGCTGACCAGATAGTCTATGTCTCCGAGCTGCACCCCAGGCTGAGTATCTTCGATATCGACGGCAACCTGCTGGCCCGCTGGGGTAATGAAGGTCGCACCAAGGAAGACCCCCTCTTCGTGACGCTTCACAGTGTGGTGGCCGACTCGCGGGGCGACATCTACGTCGCCGAAGTCATGGGAATATACCAGGGGAATCCCTTCCTGGATACGCGCAAGACCAGAATGATACAGAAATTCGCCAGGAAGACTTAAGCACGACACGGAAGCTATATATGGAGGGCGCTACCCTACGATAGACAGAACTTTTACTGGCTTTTAGTTTGACGGTTTAATCTCGTAACTTCCACCGGGGAAATTTATATCAACCGATAGCCTATTACGCCTCAAAGCTTGACCTTGCCGTAACTCATATAATTGGCAGTCAGTAATGGACTCTCCCATATTTCCGAGATATTAATCACATACACAGGAATTTCACTAAAATATAATATCAATAATTGGGATTGAGGCAAAGCTGCAATTCAACACGTGACAAATCTTGCAGTAGCTGGTACGGGGGAGTACATGAAATGGCTGAGATAAAAGTTGATTGTACCGGAGAAACCTGCCCGGTTCCCCTGGTAGAGACGCGCAAGGCGCTGAGGAAGGCCAAAGAGGGCGACATAGTTGAAGTTACCGGCACCCATCCTTCTTCAAAAAAAGAAATACCGATGGCGGTGAAAGCCATGGGATTGGAACTCCTGGAAGTCAAAGAGGAGAAGGAAGGGGTCTGGAAAATAAGAATACGCCGGTAGAGGGAGGCGATAACCATGGCTAACAAGGCGGCTATCATCGTTCACAGCGGTGATATGGATAAAGTTTACAGCGCCCTTATTCTAGGCAATGGCGCCCTGTCCATGGGCCTGGAGGCATCGCTGTTTTTCACCTTCTGGGGACTCCAGCGTCTCAAGAAAGGGGGGTTGGAAAAAGGGCCCCTTTCCAAGATGAACATGCTCGGCCTGGGCAAGTGGATGATAAAGCGAAAAATGAAACAGGCCAAGGTGGTTTCGCTGGAAAAGCTGATGCAGGACTTCCGGGAACTTGGCGGTAAAATTCTTGCCTGTGATATGACCATGGATATCATGGGCGTAAAGAGAGAAGACCTGCGTGACGATTTAATCTCGGACTATTGCGGGGTGGGTACTTACATGGATGAGGCTAAAGACGCCGCGGTAACCCTGTTTATATAACCGGAGGGGAAAATGCAGGACAAGCGCATATACCTGGACAACGCGGCCTCGACCCGTTTGGATGAGCGGGTGCTGGAGGCGATGCAGCCATACTTCTTCGATACTTACGCGGTGGCTACTTCAGAGTTCGCCTACACCCAGGGTATAGAGGCCCGCGAAGCCCTGGACGAAGCCCGGGGAATTCTCGCCAAAACACTGGGCGCAGACCCCGAAGAGTTCATCTTCACTTCGGGCGGCACCGAGTCGTCAAACATGGCCTTGAAAGGAGTTGCCCTGTCCCTCGGGAAGAAGAAAGGCAAACATATCATCGTGTCTAAAATCGAGGATTTTCCGGTACTGCAAAGCGCCGAAGCCCTGGAAAGGCAGGGGTTCCGGGTAACCTATCTGGACGTGGACGGCGAAGGTATGGCTAACCTCGACATGCTTAGAGAATCTATCTCTGAGGAGACAATCCTGGTTTCCGTCCAGCATGCCAACCAGGAAATCGGCACGGTTCAGGATATTGCCGCTATCGGCACTATCTGTCGTGAGAAGGGGGCCCTTTTCCATACCGATGCCACGCATACCTTCCGGCGCATTCCCCTCGACGCAGGTAAAATACCCGTGGATTTAATCACCGTATCCGCCCACACAATCCATGGGCCGAAGGGTATCGGGGGTCTTTATATCCGTCAGGGGACGCCCTTCGCCAAATGGATGGACGGAGGTTTTCAGGAGTTCGACCGGCGTGCCGGTCTCGAGAATATACCCGGCGCCGTCGGATTTGCTGGAGCGGTGGAACTGGTTACGGCGGAAGAAAACAAACGCTTGCAGGCCATGCGTGACCGCATCATTGACCGCATACTGGCCGAGATACCGGACACGACCCTCAACGGTCACCGCCGGAAAAGAGTTCCCCAGAATGTCAATATCAGCTTCCATTACGTCGAGGGGGAATCCATCACGCTGCACCTTGACATGCGTGGTTTCGCCGTGAGTACCGGCTCCGCCTGTTTCAGCCGCTCCCTTCAGGGCAGCCACGTTATTTACGGCATCGGCGGCGACCACGAAAGGGCCCACGGGTCAATACGTATTACCTTGGGACGCTACAATATTAGCGAAGAGGCGGATGCTGCGGTTCAGGCACTGGCCGAGGTGGTCAAGGAATTGAGAAGCATCAGCCCGCTGGGCAAAGAAAGACAGGTAGAGGAGGAATAAAATGAAATCTCCATACAGTGAGACCGTGCTGGAGCACTTTCGCCATCCCCACAACGTGGGTAAAATTGATAATCCCGACGGGAAAGCCACCGAAGGCAGCCCTGCCTGTGGGGATATGGTGGCTGTATATATCAAGGTAGACCCCGACACGAAAAACATCTCGGACATCAAGTTCGAGTCCTATGGCTGTGCTTCCAATATCGCCACCGGCTCCATCATTACGGAGCTGGCCAAAGGAAAGACGCTTGATGAAGCCAAGAAGATTACCTGGCAGGAGGCCTCCGACGCGCTTGGCGGACTGCCTAAGATTAAGACGCATTGCTCGGTGCTGGCTATCGAGGGTCTGCGTGCCGCCATCCAAAACTACGAGGAGCGCCACGGTCTGGTCAAGGAAAAGACAGCTACAACCATAGAGGTAATACGTAAGCGTCTGAAGAAGGTCATGAACCCCATTTCCGGCCTGGACCTGGTGCGTACGAACCTGGTGAAGGATATCGTCCTTAAGGACGGCCGTGTCCGCGTGATTATTGACCTGCCGGAGAGCCATCAGTTTGCCCCCGCCATAAAAGAAGAAGTGATGGAAAAGATAGAGCCTCTATGGGATGTGAAAGAAGTAAAAATTGACTTTACGGGATAAACCGGGGAATACCCTTTTGTTAAGCGGCCAACGAGCCGGCTAAATCGCACCATAGTGGAAAATCAATGGCCAGTCAACTTTCCTTCAACTAGCGGCTTTTCATACCTTTAAACTCCAATTGCCTTTAGTCAACCCTTGACAAAAAAAGGTATATGCCTTATCCTTCATTTGAGAATGAGTCGCAATCTCAAACAAAATAATCCCTTACAGGGACATCTACTGACGAACCAGCGGCGGCTGCTCCTTGAAATGCTGCGAGATTCTGAAGGGCATATTGACGCCAAAGAACTATACCGGCGCGCCAGTGCCAGGGACGAATCCATCAGTCAAGCAACGGTATATCGCACGCTCAATCTCTTCAAAGAACTGGGACTTATTGATGAGATGAGGTTAGGTAATATCCGCTGCTATTACGAGGTTAAGCAATCCCCAGAGCACCAGCACCTGGTCTGCCGGGGTTGTGGCAAAGTGATTGAATTTCAGAGCCCTCACTTCAGGAAACTGATTGAGGCAATACGGCGGGAACACGGATTCCATGTGACCAAAGCCGCGTTATACCTGGAAGGTCACTGTCCGGAATGTGAAGAGAACGAGAAAGCACAGTAACCTTTGTGACTCTGGAGAAAAGGGCTACATTACTGAAAGGAGGAAGGATAATATGTCTGGAGATCTGGTAAACCTGCTGGCTGATTTAAAAGACAAGGAAGTGCTGGCCCTGGTCAGGCAGAGGCTCGAAGGCGGTGAGGAACCGCTGGAAATACTGGAGGACAGCCGGAAAGGCATGGAAATCGTGGGTAAACGCTTTGCCGCCGACGAATACTTTCTGCCGGAGCTGGTCTTCTCCGGTGACCTTCTCAAGCAGGTGACCGAGCTGGTTAAACCCCACCTGAAACAGGCGGTCGAAACCAAGAAACTCGGTAAGGTAGTCATCGGCACGGTAGCCGGGGATATTCATGATATCGGTCTGAATATTGTTATCTTCATGTTAGATGTAAACGGTTTTGAAGTATACAATCTGGGCGTCGATGTCCCCGCCGAAGCTTTTGTAAACAAGGTGAAAGAGACCGGAGCCCCCATCCTGGGGTTGAGCGGGTTTCTTACACCCGCCTTCGACGCCATGAAGGAAACAGTGGAAGCTATCGAGGCTGCCGGTATCAGAGATAAAGTCAAGATTATGATCGGCGGCGGCCAGCTTGATGAAGACATCAAGCAATATGCCAAAGCGGACGCCTACGGCAAGAATGCCATGGCGGCGGTAGCTCTGGCGAAAGGATGGATTAGTGCAAAATGAACATGGAAAAGAAACTGGCAGATTTATCCCCGGAAGAAAAGCGTGAGGAGAGGTTCAAACGGTGGCTTTCCGCGTCGGGTGTAGAATTTTCCAATCCGGAAGCCGAAAAGCTCTACAAGGAAAGAGTGACCCGGTTTATCAAAGCCTTTCAGGTGGAAAAGCCCGACCGGGTGCCCTGCATGCTGCCGGCCGGTAATTTCGCGGCATACTATGCCGGATCAGACCTCCAAACGGTCATGTACGATTATGATGAACTGAAACGTACCTGGCGTAAGTTCCTCTACGAATTCGGCGACTCCGATATGTTTTTTGGACCCGGCATGGTCCCTCCGGGGAGAGCCCTGGAAGCCGTCGACTTCAAATTATACAAATGGCCCGGCCACGGCATATCCGGCAATACCACGTCATATCAGTGTGTAGAAGGCGAATACATGAAGGCTGATGAGTATGACGCCCTCATCAAAGACCCTACCAACTTCTGGCTGAGGATCTACATGCCGCGCGTGTTCGGTACTCTTGAGCCTCTACGCAATATACCCCCCTTTACGACTATAGAAGAGATAGCCATCATGTCTTTCGTGTCTTACGGCAGGCCGGACGTTCAGGCGGCATTCGAGTCCTTATTAGAGGCCGGCAGGGAAAGTATGAAATGGATGTCGGCGGTCATGGAAGTCAGCCAGGAGGCAATGGGACTGGGATTTCCTAGTGTAATGGGAGGAATATCCAAAGCGCCCTTTGATACCATCGGTGACACGCTGAGAGGGACGCGGGCGATAATGATGGATATGTTCCAGCGACCGGACAAGCTCCTGGAGGCATTGGAGAAAATAGCGCTCCTGTCTATTGACTCGGCACTATCTTCGGTAGGTGAAGCTGGTCTGCCTCTGGTAATGATGCCGCTGCACAAAGGCGCTGACGGTTTTATGTCCGAAAAGCAGTACGAGACCTTCTACTGGCCTACCTTCAAGAAGGTCATCATGGCCCTGGTCAACGAGGGCATCACGCCGATACTTTTCGCCGAGGGCAGCTACAACAAGCGCCTGGACATTGTCAGTGAATTGCCGAAAAACTCGGTGGCATGGTGGTTCGACCAGACGGACATGGCCAGAGCCAAGGAAATCCTGGGCGATAAGGCCTGTATCATCGGCAACGTGCCTACCTCATTGCTGATGACCGGTACACCCCGGGAAGTCAAGGAGCACTGCCGCAAGCTCATCGAGGTCTGCGCCCCGGGCGGCGGTTATGTACTCAGCGGTGGCGCCAACATCGACAAGGGGGACACGGATAACCTGCGCGCCATGATGGAAGCCGTCAAAGAATACGGCGTTTATTAACCCGGCCAGGAAATAGAGGGGGTATGTCAATATGGATGCAGTCAAAAAATGGTCGGAGATGACCTGGGAGGAAAAGCGTGAGGAGCGGTTCAAACGGTGGCTTACGCCTGATGTTACCTTCTCCAGCCCGGAAGCCGAAAAGGGCTACAAGGAGAGGGTAACCAGATTCATCAAGACCATCAAGCTGGAAGAGCCAGACCGCGTGCCGGTTATGCTTCCGGCGGGAAATATCCCGGCTTACCTCTCCGGGGGCAACCTCAAGACGGTCATGTATGATTATGACGAACTCCGCCGGGCGTGGCGGCAATTTCTCCGGGAATTTGAAATGGACACGTACATCGGACCCGGGCTCGTCCTGCCGGGAAAAGTACTGGAAGCCATCGACTTTAAGTTAGAGAAATGGCCAGGACACGGATTGCCCGACGATATCGAGTCTTACCAGTTCATTGAGGATGAGTACATCAAGCCGGAGGAATACGATGCCCTCATTAAAGACCCCTCCGATTTCTGGCTGAGGACTTTCCTGCCCCGTGCCGTGGGTGCCTGCAAGCCTTTTGAGAAGCTGCCTCAGCTGACGGCCTTTGTCGGCATACCGGTCTTCTATATCGCCCGCCTGGCTGACCCGGATATCCAGGCGGCCCTGAAGACACTGATGGATGCCGGTGTTGAAACGATGAAATGGATGGAGGCCGTCGGGGAGGTCACCCGGGAGGCGATGGAGGCAGGTTTACCCCCTCTCGGCGGCGGTTTTTCCGGGGCGCCCTTCGACATGATAGGCGACATGCTGAGGGGGACAAGGGCGATAATGATGGACATGTTCCAGCGGCCGGAAAAGCTCCACGAAGCGATGGAGAGGCTGGTGCCCATCGCTATCGATGAGGCGGTGAACGGGGCCAATACCTCGGGATGCCCGATAGTGATGATGCCCCTCCATAAAGGGACCGGAGGGTTCATGTCCAACAAGCAGTACGAGACCTTCTACTGGCCCACCTTCAAGAAGCTCCTCCTCGGCATGATTAACGAGGGTCTGGTGCCGATGCCTTTCGCCGAGGGCAATTACGAACCTCGGCTGGAGATTATCAGGGATTTGCCCCGGGGTTCGATGATATGGTGGTTCGAACATATGGATATGGCCAGGGCCAAAAAAGTCCTCGGCGACGCCGCCTGTATCGCCGGCAACGTGCCCGTCACAGCACTGTGTACGGGGACGCCCCAGGATGTCAAGGAGCGCTGCCGCCAGCTTATTGAGACCTGTGCCCCCGGCGGCGGTTATATCCTGACCGGCGGGGCAAGTATGGACAGGGGGAATCCGGATAATCTACGCGCCGTGATGGAAGCCGCCAAAGAGTACGGCGTGTATAAGAGATAGACGGCCCTTTTCTTGATAAAGGCGAAAATGTCATCAACGAAACACTCTTCCGGGGCAGCCGGTGAAAAACGAAGACGGAGCGGCGCGAGCCTTTCCCCGTTTGATGAAATGGCTTCGGAATACGATAGCTGGTTCGATGGGGACGGCAGTCTCATCTTCGCTATTGAGGTAAAGGCGTTCCGGAAGTTGCTGCCGGCCCTGCCGAGGCCCTGGCTGGAAATAGGGGTGGGCAGCGGGCGTTTTGCCCGGGCCCTGGGAATAGAGACCGGCATTGACCCTTCGCTCAGGCTCGTTGAGATGGCCAGGCAGAGGGGGATTAATGCCTTGCGGGGCAGGGGGGAGCAGGCGCTTTTTGCCGCGGGGACCTTCGGTACGGTCTTCCTGATTGTTACCCTGTGTTTCCTTGATTCCCCCCGGGATGTCCTCCGGCAGGCCAACCGCATGCTGGCCCCCGGCGGAAAGATAGTCCTGGGCCTGGTATTGAAGGAAGGCCCCTGGGGCCGGTTCTACCAGCGGAAGAAGGACGAGGGGCACCGCTTCTACAGATACGCTCATTTCTACGGTTATGATGAGGTTTCTAGATTCCTGATACAAGCTGGTTTTGCAACTGATAAAGTCATCTCGACGCTTTTTCAGGGGCCGGGCGAGGTACATGACATGGAAGAACCCAGGCAAGGTTATTCCCCCGAAGCCGGCTTTACGATAATCCTGGCCGATAAAAAGGCGGCGGAATAAAAATTAATCTAAAAGGAGGTAACATGAGTAAAGTGGCGGAAGTTACCGAGCAAAATTTCGAGGCAGAGGTCCTCAAATCAGAATTGCCCACCGAGGTAGACTTCTGGGCGCCTTGGTGCGCCCCCTGCCGCATGGTTTCCCCGATATATGACAGGCTCGCCGAGGAGTATGAGGGTAGATTCAAGTTCTGCAAGGTAAATGTAGACGAAAACCAGGACACCGCCAGAAAATACCAGATTATGAGCATACCGATGCAGATGTTCTTTGTTAACGGGGAGAAGGTTGATGAAATCCTCGGCGCGGTTCCGGAGGCTATGATAAGGAAAATGGTGGACGGTATCCTGCAGAGTGTATCGCCGGAAAAGACAGGCGACTGACATAAATACGGGGGGGTAAACATGGAAAAGCACGTATCTTTTCAGGACTACGCTATCGTTGCCTGCGGCACACTCAATATGGAGTTGAACCAGCTGAGGGACAGCGGCCTCCTGGACGCCAGGGCAGTTCTCTATACCAAGCCGGGCCGCCACGAAGTGCCTTCTGAGCTGGAAAGCCAGCTGATAAGCCAGATAGGTGCGGCCAAGAAACGCGCCCCGAACATCATTGTAGTCTACGGCGGCAAGTTCTGCTACATCAATGCCGACGATCCGTACCGTAAGATTGGCACCATCATAGAGGAGCAGATAGAACCCGGCGTCAGGATTTCCAGAATCAAGGCTACCCACTGTATTGATATGCTGGCGAGTGAGGAGGAGCGGGCGCGAATAAGCCAGGATAATGATGTCTACTGGCTTACGCCGGGGTGGATGAAATATCGCCAGAACGTATACCAGGGGTGGGATAAAGGTCTGGCCAACGAGAATTTCCCCAAACATACCGGCGGGGCCATGATGCTGGATGCCGTGGGCTTCTTTGATGAAATGATGCAGAATAACCCGGAAGCAATCCTCGAGTTCTCCGACTGGATGGGCATTCCCGTGGCACCTCACCCGGTAACCCTCGACCGTTTCCTGGGGCTGCTCTCGGACGAGGTCAAAGTAATTATGGAGCCGGGTTAAACAGCCATGGCCGACTTCAACGAGATAGAAGAAGCGAGGCAACTTCTGGGCCTCGGTGAGACAGCGACTTTGAAGGAGATAAAGAGGGCTTACAGGACGCTCGCCCATCGACATCACCCCGATAAGCAAAGTGGAGGCGAGAGCGCCGGTAGCGAGAATATGAAGCGGTTGAACCGGGCGTACAACCTCCTCATGGAGTACTGCAATGAATATAAATACAGCTTCAAGAAAGAAGATGTAGCCCGGACTTACCCCAAAGACGAGTATTTAAGGACTTTCAAGGAAAAGTGGTATGACAGTATATAGTCAGCGGATCAATTTTTATAAGAGGAGAATCTCATGGACGAAGTAAGGAAAGTCGTGGTTATAGGCTGCTCAGGCGCAGGAGCCCTGGCGGCGCGCATGCTGAAAAACCTGGCGCCGTCTTTAGATGTAACTATAATCAGAGAAGAGGAGGAACAGGGGCTCTTAACCAGATGCGCCACGCCGTATATTTGCTTCGGCCATGTGCTGGCGGACCCTTCCTACAAGGACGATAGTATCTTCACGAAGCCAGGGATAAATCTTGTTAACGTTAGAGCTGTAAGTATTGATAGGGAACGCAAGACAGTAACGACGGCAGACGGCGGCGAATATAAATATGATAAGCTGGTTTTAGCCACAGGGGCGAAGTCTATCGTGCCGCCTATTGCCGGTACCGACCTGCCGGGCGTTTTCACGCTCCGCACCAGCGGCAGCGCCATAGATATCCTTCACTGGTTAAATACTAAACGGGTGAAAAGCGCCGCGCTTATAGGCGGAGGGGCGATAAGTATAGAGATTGCCTACCTGGCTGCCCAACATGGTATAAAAATCACGCTGGTTGAAATGCTTTCGCATATACTGCCGAACGCCCTGGACCCGGATATGAGTGAAAGCGTGGAGAGATACATGAAGGAGCAGGGTATAGACCTGCACTTAAGCGAACAGGTTAAAACAATAAACGGAGATGGTCAAATCCAATCCGTTTTACTTGCCTCAGGTGAAGAGGTTAAAGCGGATATGGTGATTATCTGTGCCGGGGCGGAGCCCCGCAGTGAGCTGGCCCGGGAAGCCGGCCTCGAAATGGGCAAATTGGGGCTAAAGGTTAATAGTTATCTGCAAACTTCCGACCCCGATATTTATTCCGCAGGCGATCTTATCGAGTATCCGAGTTGCATAACGGGTAAGCCTATAAGAGGCCAGCTACGACCCAATGCGGTAATCGGCGGCAGAGTAATCGCTAAAAATATTCTTGGGCGTGGCATAGAATTCCCGCCGCTCATCAACAGTTTCGCCACGAAATTTTTTGATAAATCCATTGCCGGGACAGGCATTACAGAATCGGAAGCTGTAAAAGAAGGCATCAATGTAATGAGCGCTATACAGTCTTCAGCAAGCAAACATTCTATGATGAGAGGCAAAGAACCCTATACGGTTAAATTGATATTCGATAAAAAAGATGGAAGAATCATAGGCGGCCAGATAGTCAGTGATAGTGAATGCCCGGTAAAGCATATTGACGCCATAACCGTGGCGATAAGGGCGGGCTGGAATGCCCTGGAACTGGCAACACTTCGCTGTGCCGGACAGCCGGAACTTTCACCGGACCCGGGAATGGAACCCATAGCCATAGCGGCGGAAAGTATAGAAAGAATGCTTGAGTAGAGATTAAGCGTTATTTTCGTTTTCTATAATCAGTGCGTGACCAGCCAGCAACCGGGGTCAGCCGCCATCATATCGCCGGTTGCTTCATAAGCCCGGCCACGACAGCCAGAGCAGGTGAGCTTATACTGGCAGTCGCCGCACGCGCCTTTGAGCAGGTCTCTGTTACGTAGTTCGGTCAGTATTGGCGAGCCTTCCCAGATAGACATTATGCTCTGCTCCCTGATATTACCCAGGTTGACCTGGAGCAGCATGCAGGGGTTCACCTCCCCGTTGGACTGAATCATCACATAGCCCATCGGCATCCCGGCGGCGCAGCCCCTGCCATAATAGGGAACTCGTCGCAGCATCTCGGCCGGAAAGTGCTTCGGCTTGATGTTCTTTTCCTGAAGAATCAGGGGATATATAGGGCAACCCGGGACCCTTATCAAAACCGGATAGTCCTCCTGAGCCTCGGCAAGCCTCTCCATAGCAACTTTCCTCTCCTCAAGGCTTAAGACCAAATCTTGGCACTCATCCTTGGCCCTGCCGGCCGCCACCAGGTCAAAAACCTCGGCGGCATTAGCGCCCAGGTCAACCACCAACCGGAGCATGTCCTCAAGCTGCGACAGGTTGTCCTTTCGGACGACCATATTCAGCTGGAAGGGAAGACCTGCATTCCGGCAGGCTTCTATCCCCTTGAGGGTCTGCTCGAAGGCACCATTCACGCCTCTAAACGAATCGTGAGTTGCCGCATCCGCACTGTCAACCGAGATAGCTACCGCCATGACACCGGTATCAATCATCTTCCTGGCCATAGCTTCATCAATGAGGGTGCCGTTGCTGCCGATGGTGGTTCTGATGCCCTTTGAGGAGGCATATCTCACGATATCCAGCAGGTCTTCCCGGCATAAAGGTTCCCCGCCATCAATGATGAGAAGGCCGATACCCCAGTGCGATAGGTCGTCAACGAGACGGAAGGCTTCTTCGCGGGACAGCTCATCAGGGGCTGCCTGCTCAACAGAGCTGCTGTAACAGTGCTTGCATTTGAGGTTACACTTTGTAGTGATACTATAGGAAACCATGAACGGCGGTTTTGTCTGCATAAGAAACCTCCTTCATCTGAGCTTCCAGCCTAGTCAGGTAAAACCAGGAGATGTTTTCATCTTATATCAGTTAAATAGATAAGACAAGGTATCCGCTCAATAACCAGAGAGCCCCCGGTGCCCGTGCGCAACTTTTTGGCTAGTGGCTTGGCCTTCTGACAATTTGGATGAGGAGAAGTTGGCAGTTCTGCCTATTGTACGGGATGGTGGGCGGTAGAGGACTCGAACCTCTGACCCCCTGCGTGTAAAGCAGGTGCTCTAACCAGCTGAGCTAACCGCCCGTAGAAAAGTGGCGTGCTTGGCGGGATTCGAACCCACGGCCTCAGCCTCCGCAGGGCTGCGCTCTATCCAGCTGAGCTACAAGCACGTTCGGTCGGGTAATGGTGCCGAAGGAGAGATTTGAACTCTCACGCCCTTTCGGACACTACGCCCTGAACGTAGCGCGTCTGCCATTCCGCCACTTCGGCACGGG
>DAOUEH010000277.1:0-8615 GCA_034430635.1 Dehalococcoidales bacterium
GTTTCCCCTCGGCCAGCAGTCGCTCCGACTCGTCACGCAGGAGCTTCGACTCCGGTGATTTCAGGAAGGACACCAGGGCCTCGAACTTGTGCCGGGCGCTCTCGTCGTCGCCCTCCTCACTCAGCAGCAGCATCAGGCAGCTGTTGAGCTCCTGCTCCGCCAGGCACTTGAGACACTTGCCGGGGATTTCCTTGGTCGAATACTTGGGTTCAAGCTCGAATGATTCCATTTGCCTCTCTCGTTCAGTTCATCATGACGCAGACGCCGTGGACGACCTTGAGGTTGTTCTCCCGGCAGTAGGCGACGGCGGCCTCGCTCTCCGAGCCGGGCTGCAGCCAGATGCGCTCCAGGCCCAGTTCGCGGCAGTCCTTCAAAATGGCCTCGGTGGCCGGGGGCGGCACCACGAAGTCGACCACGTCCACCTTCACCGGCACGTCCCGGATGGTGGCGTAGCACTTCTCGCCGTCGACCTCCTCGAGGCGCGGGTTGACCGGATAGACCTCGTAGCCGCGTTTCTTGAGGTCTTTCAAAATCTGGTGGCCGTATTTCTCCGGGTTATCCGTGGCCCCGATGACGGCAAACCGCTTCTGGACCATAAATTCTTTAATCAGCTCCTGCATAATATCCCTCCCGCATGCGTCAGCATAGGGCCGGGCACGGTTTTACTTACCGGCCAGCGCTATTCCTCCGGCTCGTCTTGCGCCGACTATCCCCGGACCATCTTGGCGCCGCACTGGGGGCAGGTCATATCGTAGCAGGGCACGCCCCGCTGGTGGGGCACCTTGGCACCGCAGCCTGGGCAGAGACAGTTGCCCTCCGGCCCGGCGCCGGGTCGGTTGCCCCCCAGGCGGCCGCCGCGGCGGTCGCTACCGGAAGGAGGCCCGGTTCCATCGCCTCTCGGCATATCTTCCCCTCCCCTGTATAGATTCGGTATATATCTTCACCGTCTCGCGGTTGATGGCTCAGTGCGCCCGGAAACAGACCCTCTCCATCTCCAGCAGCTCGGCCACGCCGGCCCCGGTCACCCCGAAGATGACCAGCCGCTTGCCCCCGGCGGCGGCCCCCTCCCGGATGGCGTCGAAGGTATTGTTGACCAAGGCGCTGCTGGTGACCAGCAGCCGGTCGCCCCAGGCGATCAGCTCGTCGGTCTGCGTGCGGCCGTCCCAGATTTCGGCGCCGTATTTCTGTGAGCCGATGTTATCGGTATTGAGGTCGGTACAGCGTACGTTGGCGGCCCCGAAGGTCTCCACCAGGTTTTCCAGTATCGCCGGCTGCAGCCCGATGAGGCCGATGCTGGCCGCCCCGGAGCTGTTTTTCATATAGCGGGCAATCTCGGCGGCGCACTCCTCCGGCTCCTCGTTGCGGCAGTGCCGCGTGCCCATCGCCAGACCCAGATGCGCCATCACGGAGTTGAGGCTGGCGATGAAGACCGCCCGGTTCTCGTTGGTGGTGAAATCCAGGCCGAGGACGGCGTTGAGCGAGCCGGAAAAGTCGTTGGGGCGGTCGGTAAAGGCCTGCCCGGCGCAGCCCCGGAACTGCGCCTCGACCAGCACCTCGCGGCCTTCCAGCAGGGGGTAGTCGCGGCGGCGGGGTTCGCCGATGGCCTGCTGGGAGGTGAGTGTACCGACGGTCACCCGAATCGCCTCTTCACCGAGGCTGTGGGCGGCGGCGATTTCGGCCAGTTTTTCCCTGGCTTCTTCCAGTACTGGATTCAAATTAATTTCGCTCCTTAGTCATGGTGAGCAGCCTCAGGCCCCTGAGCTGCCGGAAGGTCGCCCCCTGGGAGACGCCGCGGAGGACGGCCCCGGGATCGGTCACCAGCGTACCGGCCACGGCGCTGACGCCGTAGTCGAAGAGGACGGGCGAAAGCGGCGCCGTCCCCCCCAGGATGACCACGAAGGCATCGCGGCGGCAGAGGCCGAGCAGTGCTTCGATGGTATGATTGGTCAAGGCGGTGCCGGTGATGCCGACGACATCCGCCGGCGGGATGAGTCCCGCCGCCTCGCCCGCCTCCCGGTCGCCCGCCTGCGGGTTTTTCTCGATGACCCAGAGCTCCCCGGCGGCGGCCCGGAGGCGCGGCACGAAGGGGAAATGCCCCACCAGGGCCACTTTCCTGCCCGCCCCCCTCTCAATGAGGAGGTCGGCGGCGTTAAGCTCGGCGCAGCGCCCCTCGTCTACCTCGATGAGGGAGTTGATAGCCGCCATGCCGATGGCCGCCTCGAAAGGCCGGGACGATAGCGCCAGGCGCGCCAGGGCGGCGGCATCCCGCGCCAGCAGCTCCCCGGCTTCGGGGACGGGGGCCTTATCGTGGTGGGGGCCGCCCTCATGGGGCGTCGAGGCCAGCCCGCCGCGGCGCGTCAGCACCACCGTCTGGAATGGCCCCTGGCGGATATCCTCTACCGGCGCCGTAGCGTCCAGCGTCGCCAGGATGGCTTCGATTATTTTCACGCGCCCCTCCCCGGCGGCACCGGCCGGATATCGGGCGTGCGGCAGGTCGGGCAGGTCTGCGGCGGGGGGCTGGCCGGTGTCTCCAGCTCCCATTCGTGCCCGCCCCGGCAGCGAAAACGCCGGTGGGCAACCTCGAAGGAGCCGCCTTCAATCCTCACGGCCTTGCCGTTGAGCAGGGCATCGGCGATTTTCCTCCGGGCCGAGGCCAGCACCCGCTGGAAGGTCGGCCGCGATACATTCATCTGTTCGGCGGCCGGGACCTGTTCCAGTCCGGCGAGGTCCTTGAGGCGCAGGGCCTCCATCTCCTCCACCGAGAGGAGCACCTCTTCCAGGCCGCGCATCGGCAGGCCCGCCGGTTTAAAAAAAGTGACCGCCGGCAGATAGGCAACCCGGCGGTTCTTGGGCGGTCTGGTCACTTATCCCCTCCCCTATATTGAGCATATGCTCATTAATTATGATAACATACCGCCTCAGGCACGTCAACGACTCCGGCGCCGGCCGCCGCCTAACCGAAGGCCTCCTTGACCAGCGATATGAACCGCTTGATATGGGGGTTCAGGTAGGTATCGGCCCGCATGACGACCTCCGCCGCCACGTACAGCTCTTCCTCCAGGGCCACCGTCTTCAGGCGCTTGCGGGCGATTTGCGGGTCGATATCCCCGGCAATGGTGAAGCTGATGCCCTTGCCGTCCTCGACCAGGGTCTTGCACCAGTCGACGTTATCCACCTCGGCGGCCAGCTGCCGGGGCTCCAGCCCCTCGCCGCGGAGCTTCTCGAAGACTATCTGGCGTATCACCGAGCTCTCCGGGCCGGATATCAGGGGATAGGCGGCCAGCTCCCGCCAGGATATGGGCTCTTTCTCGATAACCTGGTTATAGGCGGCGAAGCAGATAATGCGCTGTGGCTCGGAGACCAGCGTGCGACTCACCTTGCCGGCGTCGTAATCGAAGCTGGGGACGACGGCCAGGTCGAGGCGGGAGTCGAGGACGTCCTGCACCAGCTCGATGGCGTCGCTGCTGTGTACCGTCAGCTTTACCTCCGGGTCTTCCTCGAACATCTTCTTGACCACCGGGCCGATGGTGGAGATATAGACGCTGGCGATGCCGGCGCGCAGGGCCGACTCCCTGGCCGACCGGATATACATGTCCGCATCGACCATCTGCCGGTAGACGGCCTCGGCGTACTTGAAGAGCTCCTTACCGTGAGGCGTCAGGGCCACCTGCCGCTTCTTAAACTCCAGCAGCTTGACCCGCGTGTACTCCTCCAGGGCCTTGATGTGGTAGGTCACGGCGGGCTGGGTGAGATAGAGCTTCTCCGCCGCCGAGCTCAGACTCTTTTCCCGGGCGACGATGTAAAAGATTACCAGATTATAGAGGTCTAGATTGGGTACCGTGGACAATATCGGCTACCTCCGTAGCGGAAATATGAATAAGACCCTTGTTTCAATGATACCATATCGCGATTGATGTATTAAGCGGCTTAATACTTCTATTAACAATCTTGTATTGAATCACCACCCTCCAGATGACACAATATTAATATAGGTTTATACCTGTAATCTTGTCGGCACCGGGGAGGTTACCTAATGCGCTCCGAACTCTGGGATTTCATGGTCAAGGACACGCCCTCGCGGGACTGGTCGGAAGGAATGGGCCGGCTCATCGCCGTCGCCTTTTTCTGCGGCGGCATCGCCGGGGGGCTTTACCTGGCCTCGCTGTATTTCAATAACCTGTGGGGGATGTTCATCGGCTGGCTCTTCGCCCTGGGCATGGGCCTGTTCGATATGGCCCACCTGCACAAGAAATCCATCGCCTGGCGGATGGCGCTGCGCCCCAACTCCTCCTGGATATCCCGGGGCTTTCTCCTGGTGGTGCTCTTCATCGGGGCCGCCGCCATCCAGATGGCCATCACCTTCTGGGCGCCCGGCACCGCGGCGGAGACATTCTTTAAAATAACGGCGGGGATAGCCGCCTTCGGCGTGGCCACCTACAGCGGTTTCGTCCTGAGCTACGTGAACTGCGTTAAAATCTGGAACTCCACCATCATGCCGGTGCTCTTCGTCATCGCCGGGCTGGTGGGGGGCGGCGCTATCCTGCTGGCCATTCACTCCTTCTCCGGGGCCGCCGATTTTTACGCCGTGAAGATTTTCACCATCGCCATCCTCTCGGCCTACGCCGTCTTCGTGGCCCTGCACCTGTGGGTCTCCAGCTATAACGGAGCTACGGCCCTCAACTCGGTAAAGTCCATCGTCAAGGGACACCTGTCGCTCGTCTTCTGGCTGGTGATTATCTTCATCGGCATCGTCGTCCCGCTGGTGATTACCGCCGCTACCGACGGGGCTTCGCCGGCGGTGTGGGTCATCAACGCGGTACTGATACTGACCGGCAACCTGGCCTTCCGGTTTACCATCCTGCGCGCCGGTATGTACCGGCCGCTGCTGCCCTATAACTAGCATATATCCGTGGTTTCATCTCATCTCTTAAAGAGAAAGGCACGACCTGACCAGCCGTGCCTTTCTTGATTAGCGCTTTAATTAAGGACTAGCCCTGGGAAGCGGAGGCCTTCCCCTGGGCCGCCATCGCGCCGATTTCGGCATAGGGTATCTTTACCCGTGGCAACTGCGGCTTGCCGTTGGGGCCCATGACGATGGCGCCGGTGGGGCAGACAAAGGCGCAATCGCCGCAGCCGATGCAGCCCTCGCCCAGCTCGTAGGCGTAGAAGGGGGCGGCGACCTCTTTATAGATGCCGCGGTTGACCAGGCTGATGGCCGATTTGCCGATAATCTCCTGGCAGGCCCTCACGCACAGTCCGCAGAGGATGCAGTCGTTATCGCCCAGTGCAAAGCGGGGCTTCTCCACGCCGTACTCGGCGGCCAGCTCTTTGATTATCTGGGTATTGGGGCAGCGGGCCAGCAGCAGCTCGATGATGCCCTTGCGCAGCTTCCTTACCTTTTCAGAGTTGGTCTTGACCATCATGCCCTCTTTGACCGGGTAGAGGCAGGAGGCCACGAACCGGAAGGTCTTGCCCCCGTCCTCGCTGACCTCGACGGTGCAGAGCCGGCAGGCCCCGTAAGGGCGTACCGCCGGGTGATAGCAGAGGGCGGGGATTTCCGCGATGCCGGGCATACGCTGGAGGGCCTCGTAGATGGTCTGCCCCCCGGATACCATTACATCCTTATCATCAACGGAAAAGTGCACCACGTCGGCATCTTCCGCTTCGACGACATCGACCGATTTCTCACCACTGAGCCAGTACTTGGTCATCAACTGCCTCCTTCGACTGTTAATACTATCTGATTACTCTTTAATTACGGCACCGAACTTGCAGGCGTCGTAGCAGACCCCGCATTTGATGCACATACCCTGGTTGATTACGTGCGGCTGCTTTTTCTCGCCGCTGATGGCGTTGGTGGAGCAGCCGCGGGCGCAGACGCCGCAGCCGGTGCACTTCTCCGGGTCGATGGAGAAGGTGAGCAGCTCCCGGCAGACCCCGGCGGGGCATTTCTTCTCGTTGATATGGGCCAGGTACTCGTCCTTGAAGTATTTCAGGGTGCTGAGTACCGGGTTGGCCGCCGATTTGCCCAGGGCGCAGAGGGCGCCGTCGTGGAGAATCTCGCCCAGGTCGGCCATGAGCTCCAGGTCTTCGGGGACGCCCTGGCCGTGGGTAATCCGGTTGAGGATTTCGGAGAGCTTGGCCAGGCCCTCGCGGCAGGGCGTGCACTTGCCGCACGATTCGCCCTTAAGGAACTCGATGAAATAGCGGGCCACGTCCACCATGCAGTTGTCCTCGTCCATGACAATCATGCCGCCGGAGCCCATCATCGAGCCGAGCTTGGTCAGCGCGTCGAAGTCCACCGGGGTATCCAGGAACTCCTCGGGTATGCAGCCGCCGGAGGGCCCGCCCGTCTGGACGGCCTTGAACTTCTTACCGTTGGGGATGCCGCCGCCGATATCGTAAATCATCTCCCGCAGGGTGATGCCGAAGGGCACCTCCACCAGGCCGGAGTTGTTTATCTTGCCGACGAGCGAAAATATCATGGTGCCCTTGCTGCCGGGGGTGCCGATTTTGGCGTACCAGTCGGCGCCTTTATTGATGATGAGCGGCACGTTGGCCCAGGTCTTGACGTTGTTTAAGAGCGAGGGCTTGTCCCAGAGGCCCTTTTCCGACATGTGGACGTACTTGGCGCGCGGCTCGCCGACCTTGCCTTCCAGTGATGCAATAAGGGCGCTGGACTCGCCGCAGACGAAGGCCCCGCCGCCCTTGTTGATGGTCACCTTAAAATCGAAGCCGGTGCCCAGGATGTCCTCGCCGAGGAGGCCGTATTCCACGGCCTGGTCCAGGGCCGCCCGGGCGTGCTCTACGGCCAGGGGGTACTCATTGCGCACGTAGATATAGCCCTGGCCGGCGCCGATGGCATAGGCGCCGATAATCATCCCCTCGATGACGCTGTGAGGATTTCCTTCTAAAATGCTTCTGTCCTGGTAGGCGCCGGGGTCGCCCTCGTCGGCGTTGCAGAGGACGTACTTCACCTCGCCCGCGGCGGCGCGGCAGGACTGCCACTTGCGCCCGGTGGGGAAGCCGCCGCCGCCCCGGCCCCGCAGGCCGGACTCGGTAATTTCCTTGACGATGGCCTCCGGCGTCATCCCGGCCAGCACCTTGGCCAGTGCGGCGTAGCCGCCGGCGGCGATGTACTGCTCGATGTCGGTGGGGTCTATCTCGCCGTTGGCCCCCAGGATGTGGCGGGTCTGCCGGTTATAAAAGGGCACGTCCGTCTCGTAGGTAATCTCTTCGTCGGTGGCCGGGTCGGTATAGAGCAGGCGCCGGACGACGCCGCCCTTGACGACCGTCTCGGCGATAATCTCCGGCACGTCCTCGGGCTGCACCCGCTGGTAGAAAATCTTTTTGGGGCCGATGACCACCACCGGGCCGCGCTCGCAGAAACCGTGGCAGCCCGTCTCCTTGAACTCTATTTTGGCCGCCAGCTCCTGCCGCTCGATTTCCTCGGCGAAGGCCTCGACGACCGCTTCCGCCCCGGAGGCGCGGCAGCCGGTGCCGCCGCAGACGGAGATGACCATGCGGCTCGAGTCCTTGTCCGCCTGGAGGGACTTGCGGAGCTCCTCCAGCCCTTGAATGCTGTTGAGTTTCTTATCCAGTAGCTTGCGTACTTGCTCTACCATTTTTCAGCCTTCCCGTTTGTTATTCGTACTTCTTGAGGATTTTATCCAGCTTTTCCGGGTTGACCTGGCTCTCGTATTTCCCGTCCACCACCACTACCGGGCCCAGGGCGCAGCACCCCAGGCAGTTGGCCGTCTCCAGGGTGAACCGCTCGTCATCGGTGGTCTCGCCGGGCTTGAGATTATAGTCGCGGGCCATCTTTTCGACGAGCCGCTGGCCGCCCTTGACATGGCAGGCCGTGCCCACACAGACGGTAATGGTATGTCGCCCGCGCGGCTTGAGGCTGAAGGCCTGGAAGAAGGTGGCCACGCTGAAGACCTGGCTGAGGGGTATATCCAGCTTCTGGCTGATTTTGATGATGACGTCCTGCGGGATGTAGTTGAACTCGGCCTGGATATCCTGCAGCAGCGAGATGAGCTGCTCCTTCTTATCCACGTAGCTATCGATAAGGCCTTCCACCTTGGCGGCGTTGTTTTCGAACATGGCCTGTATGGCGGCGAAATCCAGCGAACTATCCACGGGCGAACCTCCTGTGCAACCTTTCTAATTTAAGGTTATCCCCTGGCGGGGTGCGGCTCCATCCGTCATCACGCCCGTTTCTTCCGCAGGAATCACTCCATTCGGTGCGTGTAGTGTGCAACCTTAATGGCGATAACACCTGAACGATACAGGTGTTCCTCACCGTGCCACTGCACAAGAGTCCTATATCCAAAGTACAATTAATGCCGCTAAGTCTATACAGGCGCGCTATTTACTGATATTATGGAAGCTGGGGGCAAGATTTTGAGTGATATCAGCATCATCCTGGGCGAAGACCACAAGATAACCCGCCAGGGTATCCGCCGCCTGCTGGAGGACGAAAAAGGGCTGACTATTGCCGGCGAGGCCTCCAACGGCGAGGAGGTGGTGAACCTGGTGACCGAGCTCAAGCCGGACGTGGTCATCATGGATATCGCCATGCCCAAACTCAACGGCATCGACGCCACGCGGCA
>DAOUEH010000278.1:0-8675 GCA_034430635.1 Dehalococcoidales bacterium
TGGCCGTGGAGAGGTTCGGCCCCTGCTCGATGATGGTTATTTCCGCGTGCGGGTCGCAGCGCCGGGCGCGCGCGGCGGCCTTGGGGCCGCAGGCCGTCCCGCCGATGATGACGATGTGGTTTGGCTCGGGCATGGTGAACCTCCGGGCATTGATTTCTTATAATGATTATAGGCACAAAACTCTCTGGAGGCAAAAATGTGCCTCGCTTGAGGGGGTAAAGCGACTTTGTTATGATTAAGGAAACCCCGGAACGTGTCCGGGCCGGAAAAAGGAGAGGTGCCATGTCAGAGAACGAAAGCTACGATTGTCTGCTGGATTTAGTCAGGAGAAGGCGTACTGTCCGCCAGTTCAAACCCGACCCCGTGCCGGATGGATACGTTGAGAAAATTATCGAGGTGGCCCGCTGGGCCCCTTCCGGGTTTCATACGCAGCCCTGGGAGTTCGTCGTCGTGAAAAAGAAGGCGGTGAGAGATGCCATCGTGGCCGCCCTCGACCGCCACGGGCCTCCCATCACCAACCCCGCCCGGAAAGGCCAGGCGCCGGCTACCCCGCGGCGGAGCTTTCGCGACGCGCCGGTTTTCATTCTCCTGCTGGCCGACTGGCGGGCCAGGGCAGGTCTCCCCGGTCATCCCCGGGAGAAAGACGCCCGGGTTACCGCCCTCTACCAGTCCGGCCTGGCCAGCGCCTTCCTCTACCTGCACCTGGCGGCGGCCTCGCTGGGGCTGGCCTCGCAGTGGTACACCGCCACGTCTAACCCGGATGCCGAGCGGGCGATTAAGGCCATCATCGGCATCCCCGAACCGCTGACTATCTACGATATGATGGTGCTCGGCTACGCGGCCAGCCCGCCGAACCCCAAAGAGGTCAGGGACTTCAGCGAGATAATCCACTACGATGACTGCGGGCCGCAGGACTTCCGCACCGATGAGCAGGTCGCCGCCGACGCGGAAAAAACGTGGGCCTGGTGCATGGCGGGGCATTAGGAGAGCGGCCATTTCCCCCACCCAACTCCGCCCCTCAGTGTAATATTTTCCCACCCGGCCCGCCCCGGGGCATTTCCGGCCTGTCCGGTAATTTCGTCCCCACACCCCGGTGGGGTGAGGGTACGCTTTCTTCCCGTTCTGGCGTGGGGTAAAGGGGCGGCATCTGGGGGCTAAGCCGCCGATGGCGAGGGCGGCCGGGTGGGAATAGATAACTCGGATGGGGCGGGGTGCGGGATAAAAAAGAGGGAGCCCATCACTGAGCCCCCTCCTCTAAATACCTTGATGACTGAATCTATCTCGTCAGCGGTATATCCCCCAGGTTGACGTCTTTGGCGGTGTTGAGGTCGGCGAAAGACTTTTCGGCGAAGCCGTCGGCGGCAATCTTGAGCGAATACTTGCCTTCCTCCAGCCCCTGGAACCAGAAGTCCCCGAAGCCGTCGGTGACGGCGGTGTACTTCTTGCCGCCGCCGCTCAGGGTGCAGGCGGCCCCGATGACCACCTCTTTATCCACCGGGTCATAGACGGTGCCGGCCACGAAGCGCTTGGGGATATTGAGGTAATATACTCGCGGTTTGGCCTTGAGCTCCGGCTTGAGCACCTCGGCCTTGGCGATGAGGGCCTTGAACTCGGCTTCCTCACCGAACTTGATGGCCTCGGTGGGGCAGGCGTCGGCGCAGCGGGGTATCTGCCACTCGCCGCTGTCGAGCAGGTGGGCGCAGCCGGTGCACTTCTGGGCGATGTTGAGGTCTTCGTTGAAGAAGATGGCCTCGTAAGGACAGGCGTCGATACAGGCCTGGCAGCCGGTGCACTTCTCGGGGTCGATGATGACCAGCCCGTCGTCGCGCTTGTAGATGGTGCCCTCGATGGGGCAGGCGGGGATGCAGGGGGCCTCGTCGCAGTGCATGCAGGGCACGGGTATGTAGTGCATCTTCACCTTGGGGACGGTGCCCCGGATGTGCTCGGTCTGGCGCATCCAGAACTGGCCGGTATCCGGCTGGGGCTTGGCGTAGGGCGTCCAGTCGTTGCCGACGTGCTCGTCCTTGCAGGCAATCTGGCAGTTGTAGCAGCCGTTGCAGATACCGACATCGATGACAAATACTTTCATATTACATGCCTCCTTCAACCCAGGCGTTAAAGCGCAGCCCGGCCGCCGGGTCGTATTCTCGTTGGAAGGCGTTATCGAACGCCTCGGGGTCCATTTGGCGCCAGTCCTCATAGTCTCGCTCGGTGACCTTCTGCACGTCCACCAGGTAGCCGCTGGTGGCCTGGCCGCAGGCGTTCTTGGAGGAGACGCCGTAGGGGGCGATGGTGTTGATGGCGCCGCCGCGGTCTACCCGGCCGGGAACCAGAGGGTCGTGGCGGGCGCCGTGGTCGACGTAGGCCACGCCGGGCATGATTCGCTCCCAGACGCGGGCGCCGCAGAGGACGACGCCGCGCTCGTTATAGACCTTGACGATATCGCCGTCGCGGATGCCTCTCTTTTCGGCATCTATCGGGTTAATCCAGACCGGCTCGTATTTATAGCCGTCGGCGCCGGTTACCTTGCAGGTGGGGGCCTCGCGCGTCCAGGTGATGTCGTCGCCCTGGGCGTGGGTGCGCCAGCGGCCGTGGTTGGACATCAGCAGCATGGGGAACATGGCCGCCCGCTCGCTGGAGATGCGCTCGTCGTGGGTGGCGCTCTTCTCAATCCACTTGGGGATGGGCGGGCGCTCTTTATCGTCGGGGAAGTGCTCGGCCAGCCGCGCCGAGTAGAATTCCAGCTTGCCGGTGGGGGTCAGTAGCGGGTTATTATCCGGGTCTTCGTAGAATTTCCGGAAGCCGGGCGGGTCTTTTTCCCAGTCCCTGGCTACCGGGAACACGAAGTATTTCTTATCGTAGAAATCATTCCAGGAAACGAGGTTGGTGATTTCCATATCGTTGAAGACCTCTTTTTGCAGGTCGAGGGTGGTCTTGTTCTCGCTGAACTGGTCGCCGTAACCGAGTTTCTTAGCTATCTCCCAGACCACCTCGTAGTCGCTCTTGGACTCGCCGACGGGCTGGCAGGCCTGCTCCATGATGGCGATGCTGTGGAAGTTGACGCCCTGGCGGACGTTGGTGACGATGTCCTCCACCTCCAGCGTGGTGTTGGAGGGCAGGATGACATCGGCAATCAGGCAGTCGTTTTCCAGCCAGGGGTGCTGGGCGACGACGGTCTCGATTTTGGGGTTGCGGAAGGCGTCGATGGTCCAGTTGCCGTGGTTCCAGCAGGTGATGCGGCAGGGCGTATCCGTCCATATCATGTGTATCTCGGTGCCGCCTTGCTCCTTGGGCAGGGGGTACTGGTATTTCACGAACTGGTCTTCCGTGGGCGTCTCGATGGCGCCGGAGCCGTAGTAGGTCAGCGGCGGCTCCTCGATGGCCTGCTGGATATAAGTCTTGGGAATGAGCTGCTTGCCCCAGGCGCGGATGGTGGTGGCCGTGGGCTTGGTGATGCGCTCGGAAAGCTCGGGGTTGAAAAACCGGGTGCTCCTGAGCCCTTCGGCGCGGGGCATGCCGGTATAGGTTATCTGGCTCTGGTGGACGCCGGGGCCGCCCAGGCCCTGCATGCCGAGCAGGATGCACTCCAGCCGGCCGGGCTCGTGCGAGAAGGGGCCGCGCACGAACGAGCCGCCGAAGTAGTGGGCGATGGAAGTTATCTTCTTGGCCCACTCGCGGGCTAATGCCTTAATCGTCCACTCGGGGATGCCGCATTTCCGGGAGGCCCATGCCGGGGTCTTGGGGATGCCGTCTTCCTTGCCCAGCACGTAGTCGGCCACCTTGTCCATGCCCACGGTGTGGGTCTTGACGTAGTCTTTTTTGTAGGTGCCTTCCTTGACCCACATGTAGATAATGGCCAGCTGCAGGGCGGCGTCGGTGTTGGGGAGGACGGGTATCCATTTATCGCCGTGGACGGCGGCGCCGTAGTTGAGGTCGGGGCAGATATAGACCTGCTTGATGCCCACCTCCGTCCAGAAGTAGCAGAGGCGGGTGGCGCACTGGCCGGTGAAGCCCCAGGGGGTCGTCTCCGGGTCGCCGCCCCAGAAGAGTACCATGTCGCAGTGCTCGGTCATGTCCTTAACGATGTTATTGGCCGGGTCCATCATACCCTGGATGCCCTGCCCCCAGACGTGCTTGGAGCCCCAGTACCAGCCTTCCCAGCTATCCGGGTTACGCACCTGCTGGGTGAAACCGCCCATCATCTCGAAGAGGCGGCCGGAGTGGCCGTGGGGGGTGTTGATGGTCTTGCATTCGCCGTGGCCGTCGCCCTGCACCAGGATGGCCAGGGGGCCGTAGGTCTTGTGCACCCGCTTGACCTCGCCGGCCAGGAGGTCGGAGGCCTCCTCCCAGGAGATCCTCTTATATTTGCTCTTGCCCCGGTTGTGGGTATTTCTCTCACCGTTGGGGTCCCAGTCCACCCGCTTCAGGGGGTACTTGATGCGGTTGGGCGAGAACGTCCTCTTTTTATAGGCCAGGGAGAAGGGCGAGGGGACGGATTTTAAAAGTGGCCTGTAGTCCTTGCCGTTGCGGGTAATCTTCCAGGGGCGGAACTGCTCCGGCTGGTATTTCCAGTCGTAGTGGAACGGCCGTATCCGGACGACCTTGCCGTCCTTGACATCGACGGCGCACTCGCCGCCGCCGCCGAGCAGACCGCCGAGGGCCAAGGCCTTGATTACCGTTTTATCCGGCTTCACGTCCACTTTTTTGCCTTTTCCGTCAGACATCTCGGTTACTCTCCTTCCAAGAAATTGTGCGTGCCTGGGCTGCGTGGTCGTGATTTATTGCAAGCGGGAGGGGCGGATGGAACCGGTTGGGAATAAAAACAAAAACCCCGACATTTTACGCAATACCTTAAAGAATTTACAATAGTGGCGTTACCCTTGTCAAGTTGAGGCGGCGGCCGGCGGGCGACGGCCGCGCGTCCCGCTAAAATAAAAAAGGTGGGAGCTTAAACGATTCTTTAACTTTTTTTTATGGTATAATCTAGGTAAAGGGGGTAGCAGAGGCTATTCTCCCGTAGAGGCGAATGATGAAATCCAACTGGAAGCGTAACAGCTTAATATATATCGTTATCCTGCTGGCGGCCATCCTGCTTTTCTCCTTCCTGATACCCGGCTCCAACGAGCCGGAGGAAATGGGCCTGAGCGAGGCCATCGCCCTGTCTCAGGAGGACGGCCAGATAGCCAGCGTGCTGGTGCAGTCGGACACGATGACCATCACCAAGGCCGACGGCACCGAGGTGAAGACGTCCATCGGGGCGCTGACTATCGTCGACGTCCAGGAGCTGGGCTTTATCCTGCCCGCGGACTACGAGATTGAACCGGCCGGCGGCATCAACTGGGGCGGGCTGCTCCTCAACTTCCTGCCGCTGTTAGTCCTGGGTTTCCTGCTCTTCTTCCTCTTCCGCCAGGCACGCGGGGCCAATAATCAGGCGATGAGCTTCGGCCGCAGCCGGGCACGCCTCTTCCCGGCCAACCGCACCACCGTCACCTTCGACGACGTGGCCGGCGTGGAGGAGGCCAAGCAGGACATGCAGGAAGTGGTGGAGTTCCTTAAATCGCGTGAGAAGTTCCAGACGCTGGGGGCGCGCATCCCCAAAGGCGTCCTCCTGGTGGGCCCGCCGGGTACTGGTAAGACCCTGCTGGCGCGGGCGGTAGCCGGCGAGGCCGATGTGCCCTTCTTTTCCATCAGCGGCAGCGAGTTCGTCGAGATGTTCGTCGGCGTGGGCGCTTCGCGTGTGCGTGACCTCTTCGACCAGGCCAAGCGCAACACGCCCTGCATCGTCTTCATCGATGAAATCGACGCCGTGGGGCGCCAGCGCGGCGCCGGGCTCGGCGGCAGCCACGACGAGCGCGAGCAGACCCTCAACCAGATACTGGTGGAGATGGACGGTTTCGATACCAATACATCCGTCGTCATCATCGCCGCCACCAACCGCCCCGATATCCTCGACCCGGCCCTGCTGCGCCCCGGCCGTTTCGACCGGCGCGTTATCCTCGACCATCCGGATATCAGCGGCCGGCTGGCTATTCTCAAGGTGCATAGCAACGGCAAGCCGCTGGATAAAGACGTCAATCTGGAGACGCTGGCCAAAGGCACGGTGGGCTTCAGCGGCGCCGATATCGCCAATCTCATCAACGAAGCGGCCATCCTGGCGGCCCGCCGCAATAAGAAGTCAATCGGCATGGTAGATTTGGAAGAGTCGATAGACAAGGTGCTGGCCGGGCCGGAGCGGAAGAGCCGCAAGATTAGCCCCGAGGAAAAAGAGGTCATCGCTTACCACGAGGCCGGGCATGCCCTGG
This sequence comes from Dehalococcoidales bacterium, assembly GCA_034430635.1. Classification (GTDB taxonomy): domain Bacteria; phylum Chloroflexota; class Dehalococcoidia; order Dehalococcoidales; family RBG-16-60-22; genus DAOUEH01. The sequence goes on from DAOUEH010000278.1 coordinate 6,303, forward strand.
TGGCCCGGATGCTGCCCCACGCCGACCCGGTACACAAAATTTCCATCGTGGCGCGCGGGATGGCGCTGGGCTATACCAAGCAGCTACCCGCCGAAGACAGGTACTTAACGACGCGCTCGCAGTTGAAAGACCGGCTGGCCACCATGCTCGGCGGTCACGCCGCCGAAGATATTATCTTTAACGAGCGCTCTACCGGCGCGCATAACGATATCGAGCAGGTGACCGCCATGGCGCGGAAGATGGTCACCAGCTTCGGCATGAGCGATAAGCTGGGCACGCGCACCTTCGGCGATAAGCAGGAGCTGGTCTTCCTGGGGCGGGAAATATCCGAGACGAAGGACTACAGCGAGCGCACCGCCCTGGAAATCGACCGGGAGATAAGCCGGATTATCGATGAAGCCTATGCTACCGCCAGGCAAATACTCACCGATAATAAAGACAAGCTCACCGGCCTGGCCGAGAAGCTGATTGCCCAGGAGACCCTGGAAGGCGATGGGCTGGAGAATGTCTTCAGCTCTATCGGCCTGCCCCACTCCGAGCCTAAAGTCCGCCCGACGCGTACCCCCGTACCCGTCAAGCCGGTGGCCGAAGGCGAGCAGGTAGCCAAACCCAAGCGTGTACCCGGCGTGCCCCGCCTCGTCCCCAAGCAGAACCCGGCGCCGTCAGACTAGATTATTATGGTGAACCTATCCCCCTGTCCCCCTTCCCTTGGGGTTTTATAAAGGGAAGGGGGAATTGTCTTAAGAGGGGTTGCACCCCTCTCAAGCTCTCCCTTATACTTTAGATGTTTTATGGGGCGTCTAAGAGGGGCGTCAGCCCCTCTTTCTTAAAACTCCCCCTCTCCTTGATAGGAGAGGGGGACACAGGGGGTGAGGTAGACTAATCAATGATAAAGATAACGGATAAGCCCCTCTCGCCGGAAGAAATCGTCGTCAGCGTGAAGACGCCCTCCAGCGGCTGCGTGGTCACCTACGTGGGCCTCATCCGCGATAACTACGAGGGCAAGCCCGTCGCCAGCGTGGAGTATACCGATGCCGCCGGCACCGCCGGGGCCGGCCTGCGCGAGATTGCCACGGAGATGAAGCGGCGGTTTCCCGTCAACGAGGTGGCCATTCATCACCGGGTGGGCAGGCTGGTGGTGGGGGATATCAACCTGGTGGTGGCGGTGGCGGCGGGACACCGCGGGGAGGGCTTCGCCGCCTGCCAGTTCGCCATCGACCGCTTCAAGGAAAAATTGCCCACGGCCAAGCTGGAGACCTACACCGACGGCACGACCCGGACAGGCTAGCTTACATACCCTGGGCGAGGACGAACTCGGCCAGGTCGGTCAGCGACCGGCGGGCGGGGGTATCCGGAATCGTCCCCATATTAACCAGGGCGGCGGCGCAGTACTCGCGGGCTATCTGATAGCATTCCGCAATAATATCCGAGTTCAGCACCATAACGATAGCCTCTTTCAGGCTGGACTCGTCCCTGGTCTGGAAGTACTTCTCCACCGGGTTGTCGCCGGGTCGGCGCTCCGTAATCAGCATGGCGGGCAGGGTCAACGTCCCCTGGGACAAATCCGAGCCCACCGGCTTGCCCAGGGCCTGCTCGGTAGAGGTGAAGTCCAGGATATCGTCGACGATTTGAAAGGCGGTGCCCAGGTTGTCGCCGTACTCTTTCATGATGTCGACGGCCGCCTCCGGGGCGTGCCCCAGGATGGCCCCGGACTGCGTCGCCAGCGAGAAGAGGGCGGCGGTCTTGGAATAGATGCGCCGGATGTACTCCTGGCGGCTCTGGGGGGCATGGTAGGCGGCACGGAACTGGCCGATTTCCCCGCTGGAGATAATCCCCAGCGTCTGCGAGAAGAGCTTGACGACCCGCGGCGTCTGCGTATCCGCCACGAACTCCCCGGCCTTGGCGAAGAGGTAGTCCCCCATGAGGATGGCGATTTCATCGCCCCAGAGGCTGTTGATAGTGGTCAGCCCGCGGCGGGTATCGGCCTTGTCGATGGCATCGTCGTGGACGAGGGTGGCGGTGTGCATCAGCTCCACGGAGACGGCCATCGGCCGGAGGTAGGTCAGGTCGTAGTCGAAGGGCTTGCCCGCCAGCAGGGTGAGCGCTGGACGGATGCCCTTGCCCGCCCCCCGGACGATATGCCCCAGCTGCTCCGCCAGCCAGGCGAACTCAATGCGGCTGATGGACTTGAGGGTATCGTTGACCTTGTCCAGGTCGGCCCGGACGGGGGCGTAAATCCGCTTAAGTTCCAATACGCCTGGTCTCCTCCTCGATGACGGCCTCATCGAGCTTGGTAAAGAGGGGCTGCGGCTCCCGGAGCCTCTGGCCCGGGGGCAGGTCCTGCACCTGCCAGCCGTATTCCTCCACCCGGCC
>DAOUEH010000279.1:0-1926 GCA_034430635.1 Dehalococcoidales bacterium
GCCCGGAGACAACCAGCGCCGTAGTGACCACCGACGGCCCCGGTATTGGAACCAGGGGAATACCCCGCTGGCTAACCGCCACGATAAGCTCGTAGCCGGGGTCGGAGATGCCGGGCATGCCGGCGTCGGAGACCAGGGCTACGTCCCCATCTTTGAGGCAGTCCAATATATAGTCCAGCTTGGTCAGTTTATTATGCTCGTGGTAGCTGGTGGTTGGGGTCTTAATGTCATAGGCATTGAGCAGTTTCCGGGTGCGGCGGGTATCCTCGGCCGCGATAAGCTTAACCTCACGCAGGGTTCGCAGGGCACGCAAAGAGATATCCTCCAGGTTACCGATCGGGGTGGCCACAATATAAAGAGGCATGGTCTGTTTTCTCCCCGGCTTCGCTATTATAACCTATAGCCAATTCCCCGTCCACTTTAGTGTTTTTATCTTTACCCGCCCGCCACCCTTTTAAGGAAAAGAGGGGGCAAAGCCCCCTCTTAAACACCCCCAAATTTCATCTTTACCCGCCCGCCACCCCTAAATGAAAAAGGGGGCTATCGCCCCCATTAAACTCCCCTTTTTAACCGTTCCCCTATTATGTTGACGGCCAGCGGCACTCCGCCGTATCCGTTATACACTCAATCCCATAGAGTGAATCGCGAACTCGCCGTGCCCGAGCAACTCGGCCTTGGTCGGCTTGCCGGACGCCACCTCTATTATCTCCCGAAACAGTGCCTCGCCCACGCTCTCAATCGTCGCCGTCCCCTCCAGTATCGGCCCAGCATCCATGTCGATGTTGTCGTTCATGAGCCGGTAGATGCGGCTGTTGGAGGAAATTTTCAGCACCGGGGCGGTTGGCGCGCCGAGGGGCGTGCCCCGGCCGGTGGTAAAGGCGACGACCTGCGCCCCGCCGGCAATCACGCCGGTGTTGCAGACAGCGTCATGCGCCGGGCCGTCCATGATGATGAGCCCCTTTTCTGTGGGGCGTTCCGCGTAATTGACTACCTGCCGTATCAGTGAGGTGCCGCCCTTGAGCACCGCCCCCAGAGACTTCTCTTCCAACGTCGTCAGGCCGCCTTCCTTGTTCCCCGGCGACGGTTCCGAGTTGCGGATATCGACGCCGGCCTTTATCGCTATAGCCTCGGTCGCGGCGGTAATTTCATATATGCGCCGCCCAACGGCATCGCTTGCGGCCCGCCCAGACAGTACCTGCTCCGCCCCGATGAGCTCCGGCGTTTCCGAGAGGATAACGGTGCCCCCGGCGGCAACGAGCCTGTCCGCGGCGTTACCGAGAGCAGGGTTGGCGGTGAGGCCGGAGAGCGTGTCAGAGCCGCCGCAGTTGGTGCCGAGGATGAGTTCTGAGATATCGATTGGAACGCGCCTGTCGTCGGCTGCTTCCGCCAGCAACCGGGCGGCGAGCTGTTTACCTTTCTCCACGGCGGCGGTCGTGCCGCCTTCGCTCTGGATGCTGAGCAACTCGTACCGCTGGCCGGGGGGCATGGCGCCGGCGATGAGTTCCGGCGTCAGCAGCTCGCACCCCAGGCCAACGAGCAGGACGCCGGCGACGTTAGGATGGCCGCAGAACCCGGCCATCGCCCGGACCATAAGGTCTTCTCCTCACCCATATGCCCGCACCCGTGGGGATGGCTAACGCTGACAGTGCCGGGTACCGCCCGGCTTATCATCTCGGCTACGGCCGTGGCACAGATAACCGTGGGGAATATCAGGACATGGTTGCGCGTCCCGGCACGGCCGTCCTTCCGGCGGTATCCTATAAAATTCACCGGCGGTCACCCCTCCCCCGCAACCCTTCCAGGTTGTGGATGTGCGTGTGCTCGCCGGTGCGGATGAAGGCGGTGGCCCGGCCAATTGTTTCACCGTACTTGGTGACGTTTTCGCCGGCGGGGATGTCCCGCAGCGCAAACTTGTGCCCGAAGGGC
>DAOUEH010000280.1:0-2417 GCA_034430635.1 Dehalococcoidales bacterium
TAACACCCACCAGGATAACCAGGATCGATATCAGCACAATGCGTCGTCTCACGCGGCCGCCTTTCCCGGCTTAATGGCTTCGGTCAAATTCTCCTGAATGGCGTCCATCGTCAGTATCCCCTGGAGCCTGCCGGCCCTGTCGATAACCGGCAAAGAGCGGAACCGGCTGGCCAGCATTATCGAAAGGGCCTCGTTGAGGACGGCGTTGTCGGAAGTGACGATGGATGACGCCTCCATGGCATCGGCAACCTTTTTCTTTCCCTCCAGCCCCGCGGCGCTTATCCAGCCGAGGAATTTCTGCTGCCCGTCGACGACGGCCAGGAAATCGCCGGCCGTCTCCACCAGATATCGCTGCGCATTCTCGACGCTGTCTTCCGGGGTAACGGTGGGGATACCCCGGTTCACCACGTCCTTGACGCGCAGCAATTGTAAGCCTTTAAGGGCCCGGTCGGCCCCGACGAAATCCTCCACAAACTCATCTTTTGGCCGGTAGAGGATATTAGCCGGCGTATCGTACTGCACCAAGTGCCCTTCTTTCATCAGGGCGATTCTATCGCCCATTTTAATCGCTTCATAAATATCGTGGGTGACGAAGATGATAGTCTTACGGATTTCCTCCTGGATTTTGAGGAACTCGGTCTGCAACTCCACCCGGTTGATGGGGTCGATGGCCCCGAAAGGTTCGTCCATAAGGAGTATCGGCGGGTCGGCCCCCAGGGCGCGGGCGACGCCCACCCGCTGGCGCTGGCCGCCGGAAAGCTCCGCCGGGTACTTGTCCATGTATTCGGCCGGGTCGAGCCGGACCAGCGCGAGCAGTTCTTCCACCCGCTCCCGCCGCTTCGGCTTGCTCCAGCCCTTGAGCACCGGCACGGTCTCGATGTTCTGCCCTACCGTCATGTGGGTGAAGAGCCCGATTTCCTGAATGGCGTAGCCGATATCGCGGCGCAGCTCGCTCACCTTCATCTTTTTATTATCCTGGCCGTTGATTAATATCGTGCCGCTGGTGATGGGGATGAGCCGGTTAATCATCTTCATCGTCGTGGTCTTGCCGCAGCCGGACGGGCCCAGGAAAACGCATATCTCCCCTTCGTTAACCTCTAGGTCGATATTATCCACCGCCTTGGTGCCGTCGGGATATACCTTGGTGACGTTTTCCAGCTTAATCATGACTATTACCCTACCTTGAGTCCTTTCGGTGTGATGATTCTCTCCAGCAGCGCCATAATACCGTCGGCGGCCACTGCCAGGACGGAGACGGAGATACCGCCGGTGAGGATAAGGTCGGCCCGGGCATTACGAATCCCGCCGAAAATAGGCACCCCGAGACCCCCGGAGCCAAGCATGGCGGCAATGGTGGCAATGCCGATGATTAGGACGGTGGCGTTACGCACGCCCGCCATGATAACGGGCATGGCCAGCGGGATTTCGATACGGAAGATTATCTGACGGTCAGTCATACCCATACCCCGGCCCGCCTCCACCATCGCCGGATCGACCGATTTAATGGCCGTGTAGGTGTTGCGCAGGATGGGTAACTGCCCGTAGATGACGAGGGCGATAACGGTGGGGAAAAAGCCGAACGATTTGAGACCGACGCTGCTTAAAAGCAGTATCAACAGCCCGAAGAGGGCCAGGCTGGGGATGGTCATCATGATTTCGGCGAGGTAGAGGACGGAATCGGCCAGGTGCTCACGCCCTTTGCCGGTGATGAAAATGCCGATAGCCACGCCGATAACGACGGCTATAACGACAGCCACGAAGGTTATCCAAATGTGAGAGGTAACCCAACCAACGAGTAAATCCGGACGCCGTTGAACGAATTCCCATGCTTCTAGCAACATAACAAATCAATTTAAAGCGCAACAAACCGGCTAAACAGCTCTGCTAGAAGAATGCAACGCTATTAACTATGGTAATCTCATAAGAATTCAAAGTCAAACAGAAGCCGGTATTTCATAGTAATATACCGCAATTTCTGCGGTTGCGGAAGACATAGTCCGGCCAGCGACAGCGTGCCGAAGAGCTCTTTGAAGAGATGGGAGAGATAGCCGAGCGCAGCGGTCAGGTCAACCTGCTGGGTTTATCTGTGACTGTTGAAGGCATTCTGGCCACTATCGACGGTCGCCTCGAAGAAGCGGTGGAAATTTCAAGGCATACCCGAGCTATCTGCGAGGAGATAGGCATGGACATTTATGGCATCGTGCTAGAGCTTATTCAGCCGCCAGACCCCGATATTCAGGTACGAAGCGATACTGACCCACACGATGTAAGGAACCAGAAGTGCGCCTGCCCACCCTGAGACCCGGAAAGAAGCAATCATCGTTGCCAGAATAAGGAGCCACAGCCCAATAATTGTTATGACTCCTCCTCCCTTGGACTTCATCCCAAAGAAGATGATTGACCAGACAGCGTTGACC
>DAOUEH010000281.1:0-12503 GCA_034430635.1 Dehalococcoidales bacterium
AACCGTCACGGCGAGAGGTGGGCCAACGAGGCCACCAGCGACCTGGACTCCTACACCATGAGGTACCATGACATCATCGCGCAGGACCCGACCGGACTGCATTTTGTCATTTCCGACGAAAAGGCCCGGCTGGCCGACCCGTACCAAAGAAAGGGAAAGGAAAAGATTTACCAGGCGGATACGATAGAGGAGCTGGAAAAGGTCCTGGGCATCGACCCCGGCGGTCTCAAGAAGACCCTGGACGAATATAACGCCGATATCGAGAAGTACGGCTACGACCGTAAACTCGGACGCAGGCTACAGGGAATGGCGCACCCGGGCAAACCGGTCCAAACGCTGGACACGCCTCCTTACTATGGTGTCAAATGCAAGGTCTGCCTGACCTCGATGAAGGGCGGCCTGAGAATTAACGGGAAGAACCAGGTGCTCAACCAGTTCGGCGATGTCATCCCCGGGCTCTATGCCGCCGGCGAGATAGCCGGGGGCCTCATGGGCATCCCCTCGAAGTACTACACCGGGACGATGACCGTGCAGTGCTTCACGCAGGGGAGAATCGCCGGGGACGTGGCCGCCGACGAGCCGGGCAGCTAGAACACCCCGGACGGCCAAAACGGGCAGTAAATAGAAAAAATGATGAAGTGGCAGGATAAATACCGCGATAAGCTTATCACGGCCCGGCAGGCGGCGGAGCTGATAAGGTCCGGCGACGACGTCATCTTCGCCATGATGGACCAGCCCAAGGACGTCATGGTGGAGGTCGCCGGCCGCTGCGGCGAACTGGAGGGCGTCACCCTTACTTCGCACTGGGTGGAGGACTTCCCCTTCCTCCACCCCAGCAAGTACCCTGAAATGGAAAAGGCGTTCCGGGTCGTTGACCCCATGACCCTGCGCACCACCCGCGAAGAGGTGCGCAGCAAGCGCATCGACTGGCAGCCGACCGTCTTCGGCCTGAGCAACGGCGAGCGGCAGCTCTGCCCCGACCGGGGGCGGCTCTACCACTACAAGGACATCTTTTACTTCAAGCTCACCCCGCCGGACGAGAACGGCCGCTGCTCTTTCGGGCCGCACACCTGGTACACCCCCACGGTCTGCCGCACCGCCAGGGTCAAGGTGGCCGAAATCGACCCCCGCCTCACCCGCGTCTACGGCGAGTACGTGGACATCGACGATATCGACTACCTCGTCGAGGCGCCCGAGGAGGCGAACCTCAGGGGCAAGGAAATCCTGGGGATGACGCCGCCCCCCGAGGAGTGGGAGCTGGCCCAGGTCATCGGCGCCAACGCCGCCTCGCTGGTCAACGACGGCGATACGGTGCAGATTGGCGTGGGGACGGCCGCCGAGGCCATCATGGGCTTCATGGCCGAGAAAAACGACCTGGGCATCGACAGCGAGGTCATCTACTCCCAGACCATCGAGCTGGTCAAGCGCGGCGTCATCACCGGCAGGTACAAGACCCACGACCGGGGCAAGGTCGCCGCCGCCAACCTCCAGCTCTACGGCTACGATAACCCCGTCAGCGTCGAGGCGCGGGAATACGTGCGGGAGAACCCGGCCTTCATCTTCCGCGACATATCCACCCAGTGCCACGTCCCCCGCATCGCCGCCCAGGACAACATGGTGGCCATCAATAATATCCTTACGGTAGACCTGCTGGGGCAGGTGGTCATCACCCACCTGGGTTCCACCCCCATCACCGGCCCCGGCGGGCAGGTGGACTACTGCGTTGGGGCGCACTACTCACGTGGGGGACGCTCCATCTCCATGCTCAAGTCCACCGCCCTCGACGGCAAGGTATCGCGCATCGTGCCCCGCTTCGAGGCGGGCACGGTCATCATGATTCCCATGGTCTACCTGGACTATATCGTCACCGAGTACGGCATCGCCAACCTGGACTGCAAGAGCCGCCGCGAGCGGGCGGAGGCCATTATCTCCGTGGCCCACCCCGATTTCCGCGACGAGCTCACCCGGGCGGCCAGGGAGATGTTTTATCCCTAGATATTTAACCGAGGAGGAGGTAAAAGTGCAGATAAAGGCAGATTTAAGCAAGATAGTGGGCGCGGAGAACTGCTCCGACGACCCGGAGGTGCTCGCCACCTACGCCGGGGATACCGGCCTCAGCGCCCCCCGCCGCCCCAACTACGTGGCCCGTCCCAGGAGCACCGAAGAGGTGCAGCAGGTCGTGAAGCTCGCCAATAAGCACGGCATCCCCATCGTGCCGCGGAGCTCCGGCGTCCACTTCAACGGCAACGCCATACCCGGCCAGGGTGGCATACTCCTCGACCTGCGGCGGATGAACCGCATCCTGGAGCTGGATGCCGCCAACAAGATGGCGCGCGTGGAGCCGGGCGTTACCTGGGGACAGCTCCAGGCCGAGGCGGCCAGGCACAACATGATGGGGCTCTCGCCCCTGCTGCCGCACCCGCAGAAGTCGGTGCTCACCAGCCACCTGGAGCGCGAGCCGATGCTCATCCCCAAGTTCGAGTACGCCGGGGCCATGGTGACGCTGGAGGTGGTCTTCGCCGACGGCGAGGCCTTCCGCACCGGCTCGGCCTGCGTGCCCGGCTTCCCCGATAAGAGCCTGGCCGAGGGCGTCAACCCCGGCGGGCCGGGATATTTATCTTACAACTGGCTGGTGCAGGGCGCCCAGGGGACGATGGGCGTGGTAACCTGGGCCAAGGTCAAGATTGCCCCCAGGCCGAAGGTGGATAAGACCTTTTTCATCCCCTTCGCCAGCCTGGAAGACGCCGTCGCCCTGGTCTATAACGTGCAGCGCCGCATGATTGGCGAGGAGTGCCTCATCTTAAACAGCGTCGACCTGGCCACCATGCTCGCTAAAAAGTGGCCGCAGGACTTCGCCAACCTCAGCCGCACGCTGGCCCCCTGGACGGTTATCCTGGTCTCCGGCGGCGGCTGGCGCCGCCCCGAGGGACGGATAGAGTACGAGGAAGCGGGCCTGCGCGAGGCGGCCGCCGAGCTGCACATCCCCGAGCTGCCCACCTCGCTGCCCGGCCTGCCCGGCATCGAGCGGGAGATGCCCAAAATATTGCGCTCGCCCTGGCCGGAGAAAAAGCCCTACTGGAAGTTCGCCGCCAGGGGCGGCGGCCAGGATGTCTTCTTCTACACGACGCTCGACCGCGCCGCCGATTTCGTGGCGCTGATGGGCCAGGTGGCCGCCGAGAACGGCTACCCCGCCGAGGACATCGGCATCTACATCCAGCCCATGGAGTACGGGCGGGCCTGCCACTTCGAGGCGAGCTTCCCCTACGACCCCGACGACGCCGACGAGGTGGCGGCGATGCGCGTCCTCTATCCCGAGGCCGCCCGGGCAGCCATAGACATGGGCGGCTACTTCTCCCGCCCCTACGGCCCGGTGGCCGATATGGTCTACGACCGCGCCGGCAGCTATACCGCCGCCCTCAAAAAGGTGAAGGGGCTGTTCGACCCCAACAACATCATGTCCCCCGGCCGGCTATGCTTTTAGCCGAATCAGACGCAAGGAGCAGGTGATAAAATGCTGAAAGTCGAAGAGTACAAACATCAGGCCGAGACCTGCGTGAGGTGCAGCTACTGCAAGTTCCCCGACCTCAACTACATCAAAAGCTCCCGGTTCTCCCGGCAGTGCCCCATCGATACGCGCTACAAGTTCAATCTTTTCTCGGCGCACGGCCTGCTGCATACCGCCCTGGCCGAGCTTGACGGCAAACTTACGTTTACCCCGCAGCTGATGAACGCCCTCTGGCAGTGCACCCTCTGCGGCGGCTGCGACATCCGCTGCAAGCGTAACCTGGACGTGGAGGTACTACAAGTTATCGAGACGCTGCGCTGCCGCTGCGTGGAGCAGGGCAAGGGCCCCATGCCCGAGCACAAGCAGATGGCCGCCAATGTCAAGAAGAGCCACAACATCTACGGCGCCGACCACAAAGACCGGCTTAAGTGGCTGACGGCGGATATCAAGCCGGCCAGGAAAGCGGATATTTTATACTTCGTCGGCGACCCCATGTCCTACCGCCGGCCGGAACTGGCCCAGGCCACCGCCACGATTCTGGAGAAGGCCGGGGCGCCCTTCATGCTCCTGCCCGACGAGTGGAGCAGCGGCCACGAGCTGTTCGCCACGGGCCAGCTCAAGCTGGCTAAAGAGATGGCCGAGCATAACGTCGCCGCCATCAAGGCCTCCGGCGCCAGGCAGGTAATAACCTCCGACGCCGAGACCTACAAGACCCTCAAGGTGGACTACCCCCGGATTATGGAAAAGTCCACCGAGGACATGCCCTATACAATATTACACATCACGGAGTACATCGCCGGGCTGCTCAAGGACGGCAAGCTCAAGTTCAACCGGCGCGTCCCCATGAAGGTCACCTACCACGACCCCTGCAACCTGGGGCGGCTGGGCGAGCCCTGGTACCACTGGGAGCCGAAATACGAGCCGCCGAACATCGCCGTGGGCAAGAAATGGCGGCGCGGCTACGACGGCATCTACGAGCCGCCGCGGGAAATTCTCCGGGCCATCCGCGGTATTGAGTTCATCGAGATGGAGCGCGTCAAGGATAACGCCTGGTGCTGCGGCTACGGCGGCGGCGTGGGGGCGGCCTTCCCGGACTTCGCCATGTGGACGGCCGGGGAGCGCATCGCGGAGGCCATGACCACCGGGGTCGAGGCCATCGTGAGCTGCTGCCCCAACTGCAAAGACCTCCTCGGCGCGGCCGCCGAACCCAGCGGAATCAAGGTCTACGATATTACCGAAATCATGCTCCGGGCCATCCGGTAGTAAAGGAGTTTACAATGAGCATACCTAAAGAAGCCTACCAGACACTGCAGTCCATCGTCGGGGCGGAGTGGGTCAGCGACGACCCGGCCATCTGCGAGGCCGACCGCTACTGCAGCCTGTCCGACCCTACCGATGAAAAACGCAGGCCCGGATGCAGCATCGAGCCGGCCACCACCGCCGAAGTCCAGGCCATCGTCAAGCTGGCCAACCGCTACAAGATACCCTTCGTGGTCACCAGCACCTTCTACGGCGCGGGCACCTACTGCCGGAAAGACGACTCCATCCTCATCGACCTCAAGCGGATGAACCAGCTGGAGATAGACAAGGACAACATGTACGCCATCGTCGGGCCGGGGGTGCCTTTCGCCGCCCTCCAGGCCGACCTGCTCAAGATGGGGCTTTTCACCTTCGTGCCCGGCTGCGGCGGCCAGTCTTCGGTGGTCGCCAACACCGTCAACATGGGCGACGCCCCCCTCGGCTGGCGGCACGGCCTCGGCTACCAGCGGCTGCTGGCCGTCGAGTGGGTGCTTCCCGACGGTGATATATTGAAGATGGGCTCGCAGTCCATGTCCGACGACTACTTCTGGGGCGAGGGCCCCGGCCCCGACCTGCGCGGCCTGCTGCGGGGCTGCGCCGGCCACCAGTCGCGGATGGGCATCATCACCCGCATCGGGGTGAAGGTCTTCCCCTTCGTCTCCGAGGCGCTCCAGCCGGAGGGCTGGGCCTACCACACCTTCATGAACCTGCCGCCCAACCGGTTCAAGTGGTATAACATCCGCTTCCCGTCGCGTAAAGAGGCCATCGACGCCATCTACGAGCTGGGCCGCTGCGAAATAGCCCTGGTGGTGATGACGGTGCCCCCCATCTTCCGGGGCGTGGCCCGCAGCCGCGGCGTGGGCTGCGGCGGCTTCTGGGAGTACTGGAAGGAGGCCAGCGGCAAGCTCAACCGCAAGCAGGAAGACCTGCGCGTGCTGCTCTACGGCATCGGCTCCGACAAGCGTCTGGAGTACGAAGAAAAGGTGCTGCTGGACATCGTCAAGGAGTACGACGGCTCGGCCCGAGAGGCCCCCTGCCGCGACGAGACCAACTTCATGGCCGCCGACGCCATCTGCGCCAACGTCGTCGGGGGCAGGTTCGCCTCGGAGGTATCCTACGAGTCCATCAGCCAGGCGGTGACCTACGCCAGGGTCGTCGATAAAATATGCGACGAGCACCGGCCCCCCATACTGCAGGAGTACAACACCACCGACTGGGTCTGCCCCTACGAGCTGGGCTACATCGCCAAGATGGAATGCCTGCGCATGGCGGCGGTGGAGGACAACTACGCCCTGCAGGAGTGGAAGAAAGAAGTCGAGGCGGCCTGCGCCGAGAAGGGGGCCTACGCCCTGGTACCCGATAACAAGGTCTTCGGGCCCGTCTGGGGCAACTACCCCGAAAAGGAAGACGCCATCCGGGCGGCCTTCGACCCGAACCACATCTCCAATCCTGAATAGGCAAAGGACCCGGGGAAGGGAGGCAATATGTTAAAGACAGCAAGGCAGTACATAGAGAGTCTCCGCAGCCTCAAGCTGAACCTCTACCTGTTTGGTGAAAAGGTCGAAGACTGGGTCGACAACCCCATTATCCGGCCCTCCACCAATGCGGTGGCCATGACCTATAAGCTGGCCCACGAATCGAAGACCAAAGACCTGGCCGTGACCAAGTCCATGTTGACGGGGAAGCCGGTCAGCCGGTTTATCTCGCTCTTCAAGAGCCCCGACGACATGGTCAGGAAAATCAAGCTGCAGCGCGAGCTGGGGCAGCGTACGGCCTGCTGCTTCCAGCGCTGCGTGGGCATGGACGGCATCAACGCCACCTTCTCCACCACCTACGAAATCGACGAGAAGTACGGCACGGAATACCACGCGCGCTTCCGCAAGTGGCTGGAATACGTCCAGGAGAACGACCTGACCGTCGCCGGGGCCATGACCGACGTCAAGGGACATAGGGGCGTCGCGCCAAGTGCGCAGGCGGACCCGGATATGTTCGTCCATGTTAGCGAGCGTCGGGACGACGGCATCGTTATCCGGGGGGGTAAGGCCAACATCACCGGCACGGTGAACTCCCACGAGATGCTCCTCATGCCCACCCTGCGCATGCGGGAGGACGATAAGGACTACGCCGTCTGCTGCGCCGTCCCCACCGACGCCGCCGGGATAACCCACATCTACGGCCGGCAGTCCTGCGATACGCGCAAGCTGGAGGAAGGGGATATCGACGTGGGCAATTACGGCTTCGGCGGCCACGAGACCCTGAGCATCTTCGAGGACGTCTTCGTCCCCTGGGAGCGGGTCTTCATGTGCGGCGAGTACGATTTTTCCATCATGCTCGTCGAGCGCTTCGCCGCCTACCACCGCCAGAGCTACGGCGGCTGCAAACCGGGCATCGCCGACGTCCTCATCGGGGCCACCGCTTCCATGGCCGACTACAACGGCGTGCGCCGCGCCGCCCATATCAGGGAAAAAATCGGGGAGATGATTCACCTCTCGGAGACCATCCACGCCTGCGGCCTGGCCAGCGCCCACGAGGCCTGGAAGACCAAGGCGGGCAACTACCAGGCCCACATCCTCCTGGCCAATGTCTGCAAGCACAACACCACCCGCTTCCCCTACGAGATTACCCGCCTGGCCGAGGATATCGCCGGCGGTATCCTGGTGACGACGCCGTCCGAGAAGGACTTCAAGCACCCGGTGATAGGCAAGTATATCGACAAGTACCTCAAAGGCGACCCCGCCTACGCCACCGAAGACCGCTACCGCATGCTATCGCTCATCCATGCCATGTGCTTCGGCGTGGTGGCCCCCAGCTATCATACCGAGTCCATGCACGGGGCCGGCTCGCCGCAGGCGCAGAAAATCATGATTGAGCGCGAGACCGATATGGAGGCCAAGCAGCGCTTCGCCCGCAGCATTGCGGGCATCGATAAGCGGGAGGACCCGCAGGCTTAAACGCGGGGAGGGAGGCAAAATTATGTCTTACTTTTTGAGTCCTAAAAAGATACTCTTCGGCAAGGGGATGCTGCGGCGCCTGGGCGCCGAGATTGCCGGCCGCGGCACCAGGGCCGTCCTGATAACCGATAAGAACATGGTCAAGCTGAGCGGCGAGCTCACCGAGGCCGTCAAGGCGGCCGGCTACGAGCTGAAAATCTGGGACGGGGCGGAGCCGGAGCCCTCCCGGGACGGGGCCATCGCGGCCGCCGGTGTGCTCAAGGGCTTCAAGCCCCAGCTGGTCATCGCCTTTGGCGGGGGCTCGGTGATGGACACCGCCAAGGCGGCCTGGGTGCTCTACGAGAACCCGGAAATCGCCCCGGAGGAAATAACCTCCGTCAACGTCAAGACCAGGCTGGCCTGGCAGCGTAAGGCCATCTTCATGACCGTCCCCACCACCAGCGGCACCGGCTCGGACGTGACCTGGGCCATCGTCCTGGCGGACAGCGCCGACCACCGCAAGATCGGCTTCGCCAATGCCGGCATCGTCCCCGACATCACCCTGCTCGTCCCCGAGTTCACCGCCGGTATGCCCAAGGGGCTGACGGCCAGTACCGGGCTGGACGTGCTGGGGCACGCCCTGGACGGCTACACCGCCCGCCAGCAGACCGATTTCTCCGACGGGCTCTGCCTGCAGGCAATGAAGCTGGCCTTCGAATGGCTCCCTAAAGCCTGCGCCGACGGGGCCGACCTGACCGCCCGCGAGAAGATGCAGAACGCCGCCACCATCGCCGGGCTGGGCTTCGGCAACAGCAATACCTCGCTGTGTCACGCCCTGGCCCACGCCATGGGGGCCACCTTCGGCCTGCCCCACGGGAGGGCCGTCGGCATCGCGCTGCCCTACTCGCTGGACTATATCATCGCCAATCCCCCCATCGAGGGCGCCCCGGACCCGGTGGCCCGGCTGGCCAGTGCCGCCCGCTTCGCCGGTATCGAGGCCAAGTCCGACCGGGAGGCGGCGCAGCAGCTCGTGGCCAGGATACGGGCGCTGCAGAAAGAGGTCGGCGAGCCATTGAGCCTGAAAGATGCCGGCGTTACCGGGGCGCAGCTCAACGCCAGGCTGGACGGCCTGGTGGAGCTGGCGGCCAAAGACATAAATATGTATTCCACCCCCTGCGAGTGCCAGGACGAGAAGCTCCGCGCCCTCTGCCAGGAGGTATGGGCGGGTAAATAATAAGGATTATGTCATTGCGAGTCCTTCGCTAGAAGGGCGAAGCAATCCGGCCCTGTATAAAGAAACGGATTGCTTCGGGCTTCGCCCTCGCAATGACGTGAATATCTGGAAAACCGGAGAGAGTTTGTATGCCTGTTTGCACTACCGGCGAGATTAATATCAACTATCAGGTCGGCGGCCGGGGGTTCCCCCTGGTGCTGATCCACCCCTTCTCCGCCAGCCTGGAGTTCTGGGCGCCCCAGGCAAGGAAATTCTCGCCCCGCTATAAAGTCATCACCGGCGACGTGCGCGGCCACGGGCTCTCCTCGGCGCCGGCCGGGGAGGAAAACTACACCCTGGATATTCTGGTGGAAGACCTGCACCGGCTGCTTACCCACCTCAAGGTGAAGCAGGCCCATGTCGGCGGCCTCTCGCTGGGTGGCGCCGTCGCCCTGGGCTACGCCGCCCGGCACCCGGACAGGGTAAAGGCGCTGATGGTCTTCGATATTCACGGCGGTTTCCAGCCGCCCGCCGACCCCGCCGCCGCGGCCGCCATGGCCGAGGGCCGGGAGAAGGGCGAGAACTACGCCCGGGAGCGGGGCATGGCCGATTTCGCCCGCCGCCAGCTGGCCACGGGGACGGCCTTTCCCCCGGTACGCCCGGACGAGGCGTCGCAGGAGCAGCACGTCGCCCGCATGGCCCGTTTCCCCCTCAACGGCTATATCGGCGTGGGGCGGGCCCATCCCTGGGAGGCCGCCTGGCAGCGCGACGCCGCCGATAAGCTGAAGATGCCCACCCTGATAACCTGCGGCGACAAAGACCTGCCCATGGTGGTGGCGGGCACCAGTATACTGCACGAGCACATCAAGGGCTCGCGCTACGTGATAATCAAAGGCGCCTTCCACGAGACGTCGCGGTGGCGCCCCCGTATCTTCAACCGGGCCGTCGCCGATTTCCTGGCGGCGGTGGAGGCCGGTAAGCCCGTCGCCGGGGAGATGACGCTGGGATAGTCCCCGCGCCGGCAAGACGCGCCGGGGATAGCTGATAAAAGAATATTATAAACTTGCGGAGGGAACATGACGCTTACACAGAAAAGCCCCGCCCGGACCACCCGGGGAGAGAAGAGTGTCTGCAAAGGTCTCGGCTTCTGCTCGATTTCGGGGGATGCCAATTCCTCGGTGGTCGATGTCAAAGACGGTAAAATCGTGCGCATCCGCCCGCTCCACTACGACTGGAAATACAAGCCCGACGAGTTCAAGCCCTGGCGGATGGAGGCGCGCGGACAGACCTTCGAGCCCAGCATGAAGTCGCTCATCGGGCCGTTCAGCCTGGCCTACAAGAAGCGGGCCCTCTCGCCCAACCGCATCCTTTACCCCATGAAGCGGGTGGACTGGGACCCCAACGGCGAGAGGAACACGCAGAACCGGGGCAAGAGCGGCTACGTGCGCATCTCCTGGGACGAGGCCCTGGACATCATCGCCAGCGAGCTCAGGAGGGTCATCAAGAAGTACGGGCCTACCACCGTGCTGGCCCAGGCCGACGGCCACGGCGAGACCAAGACCGTCCACGCCGCCCACGGCTGCCAGCGGGCCCTCCTCGACCTGCTGGGCGGCCACACCGTGCAGATGCGCAACACCGATAGCTGGGAGGGGTGGTACTGGGGCGCCAAGCACGTCTGGGGCTGCGAGAACCTGGGGCAGCAGTACCCGCTGACCAACGTCATCCCGGATATCGCCGATTACTCCGAGCTCTTGCTGCACTGGGGCTGCGACCTGGAAACGACCACCTGGGGCTGGCAGGGGCAGCTGCCCAGCCGGTTGAGCTACTGGTTCACCGAGCTGGGCATCAAGCAGGTATTTATCAGCCCCGACCTCAACTACGCCGCCGCCGTCCACGCCGACAAGTGGATACCCATCCGGCCCAATACCGACGCCGCCATGCGCCTGGCCATCGCCTATGTCTGGCTCACCGAGGACACCTACGACAAGGAGTACATCGCCACGCACGCCTTCGGCTTCGATAAGTTCGCCGATTACGTCCTGGGCAAGGAGGACGGCGTCGCCAAGACGCCCAAGTGGGCCGAGGAAAAATGCGGCGTGCCCGCCCGCATCACCAAGGCGTTTGCCCGGGAGTGGGCCGCCAAGAAGACCTCGATTGCCCACGGCAACGGCGGCTCTTCCATCCGGGGCCCCTACGCCACCGAGCCCGCCCGCATCGAGGTGTGCCTGCTGGGTATGCAGGGGCTGGGCAAACCGGGCTCGCATTATATCAAGATGATTGAATGGGGCCTTTTCTTCGATAAGGGATGGATGCCCATGCCTCACGCCGTCGAGCAGCCGGACGTCAACGCCGCCGGGCGGGGCCAGCGCGTCCTCAGCGACGCGGTCAAGCGGGGCATGGCCATCGACGGCGAAACGATGGACCGTCACTGGCCGGACCAGTTCATCCCCAAGACGCTGATTCACGACGCCATCCTCAACCCCCCGCTCACCTGGTACGGGACGACGAGCGCCGGCTTCCCGCGGGCCGACCAGTTCGTCCAGTATAAGTACCCGGCGGACGGCTGCGCCGAGATACACATGATATGGTCGGACACCCCCTGCCTGCTGACCTGCTGGAACGACTCGAACAGCACCGTCAGGGCCTACCAGAGCCCCAAGATAGAGTTTTTCCTGGTGCAGCACCCCTGGATGGAGAACGACTGCCTCTTCGCCGATATCCTCCTGCCGGTCAATACCAAGTTCGAGGAAGAGGATATCTCCACCGATACCTTCAGCGGCCAGTTCAACACGGCCATGTACGAGGAGAAGTGCATCGAGCCCAGGGGCGAGTCCAAGACCGACTACGAGGTGGTCTGCATGGTTGCCGAGAGACTGGGCCTGTACAAAGAGTATACCCACGGGCGGTCTTTCGACGAGTGGATAAAATTCGGCTTCGATAACTCCGAGCTGCCGCCGATGGTAAGCTACGAGGAGCTTAAGGAGAAGGGCTACTACGTCGTGCCCGTCGACCAGGACTGGAAGGCCAAACCCGTCGGCCTGAGTCCCTTCGCCGAAGACCCGGTGAAAAACCCCCTGAACACGCCTTCCGGGAAACTGGAGTACTTCGCCCAGGAGCTGGCGGAGCACTTCCCCGATGACGACGAGCGCCCGCCGGTGCCCCACTGGATTGAAAAGGGCTCCGGCCACGACGAGAGCATCTCCAGCGTGCGGGCGAAGAAATACCCCTTGCTCATCATGTCCAACCACGGCCGCTGGCGCGTCCATGCCAACCTGGACGATATCTCCTGGTTCCACGAAATCGAGACGTGCAAGGTCATCGGGGCGGACGGCTACCACTACGAGCCCGTCTGGATTCACCCCGGCGACGCCGCGGCGCGGGGCATCGCCCACGGCGACGTGGTGCAGGTCTTCAACGAGCGGGGCACCGTCCTCTGCGGCGCCTACGTCACGGAGCGCATCATGCCCGGAACGGTCTACGTCGACCATGGGGCGCGCTACGACCCCATCATCGTTGGCGAGCTCGACCGGGGCGGCGCCATCAATACCATCTCGCC
>DAOUEH010000282.1:0-7323 GCA_034430635.1 Dehalococcoidales bacterium
GAAGGTGATGATACCTTGACCGAGGAATTTACAGGGGTTCACATTCAGAAGAATTACGGAGTTGAAACGGGTATTTTCATCCGTGGTTAGGCATGAATCCGCTATGCAGTAACTTCCAAGCAGGTTGTCGCGGGTTCGAATCCCGTCTCCCGCTCCATCTCTCCCCTCATGCCCGGCTCACCCGGTCGAGCCAGGGCTGTGTCGCCGGGGCCTCGAAGCACTCCAGGTTGGCGTAGTCGAAGGGCGCCTCCCAGCAGCAGCCCCGGGTGTTCGGCCCGGGCGGGCCGCCCGCCCGCAGCGGGCGCTGGAAGAAAACGGGAAAACGGCGGACGAGGGGAATCACGGCGACGATGCGCTCGCCCAGGGAGAGGTCCACCGGCGAGCCCCACCTGCCCCGGAAATTGAGCCACCGCCAGTCGCCCGCCCAATGGCCGGACGACCCCGGCTCCGGGATAACATCGACATCCGGGAAGCACCTTACCCCCTCTTCGAACCTGGGGACGTAGTCCGTAAAGGGACGGGCGATACCGGCGACGCGGACAACCGTGCGCAGCATGTCGTTGAGATAGGGGGTGGCCACGTTGAAATAGGGGGGGTATTCGGAGAAGTAGGCGGCGTGGGAGCCGTTGGCGATATAGGCCACAGGGTGCCGCCCCGAGTTACTCCGCTTGCCTTGTCCATCGGCCTTCTGCACGTCCGCCCAGGGCTTGCGGAAGGCCCCGATGTGGGCGTTGAAGATACAGGCCACCGGCCGTTCGGCGGGATATTCCCCTTTGACGATGACGGAGACCATCTCCCAGTCCATCTCGTGGACGTTGGCCCAGTCGTCGAAGAAATAGGCCATCCAGTACTGGATGGAGGTATAATCCTCAAACCAGCGGTTGCCGCGGGCGACCCGGGCGTAGGCCTTGCGGCGGTACTCCGGGTGATTGTCCTTATCGGCAACGGAGGCGTAGACCTCCCAGAACTTATCGACCTCCTGCGGCCCGCCCCGGTCGATGAGGTCGACGTGCTCGACGTCGTTCCGGCTCATCGCGTCCAGTACCTGCTCCCGCGAGGGTCTCCCGTTCCGGCCGCGGAGGTGGACATGGTCGAGGACCAGACGTATATCGCGGGGGTGGTAGTCCTGGAGCAGGGGGGCGCTGGCCGGCCGCTCGCGGATGGAGTGGTGGTTATCGGCACGGCGGCTGCCGTCGGCTATCTCCGGGTAGAGCACCAGCAGGGGGCGGTATCTATCGGCCAGTTTTGCATCTTCACTTATTATCCCGGTTTTCAACATATGTGTGTTTTATTATAGACGAGTTGGCCCAGATGTCAATATCAGGGTGTCGGTACCGACGCGAGCCGCACCGGCGACTAAGCCGGCATTACCCGCAGAAATGCGGTCATTCTGGCTAGAAAAGACTGGTCATTGTCTCCAGGTAGAGCCTGGCGGCGCTCACCCGGAGATGCTTAGCGTTATAAGCCGGGTCGGTTTTCAGCTTGCTGTAGAGGCTGTTGAGGTGGTGCTCGACGGTCTTGATATCGATATAGAGTATGGCGGCGATGGCGGCGTTGGTATTCCCCTGGGCTATCAGGCCGAGGATATCCATCTCCCGCGAGGTGAGCTGCTCCAGGAAGTTCGAGCCCGGTTTACCCGCCATCATGAAACCGGCCAGCGGCGGGTCGAGGATTACCTGCCCCTGGCTTACCTCGATTATCGTCTGGCAGAGACGGTGCACCTTATCCAGCGCCTGCTTGCGGTAGACGGCCAGGCCGCCCTTGCCGCGGAGGACTACCCGGCGCAGCAGCTCGATGTCCTGGTGACTGTAGGACATCTGCAGGAAGACCACCCCCAGGCTGGGGTGGGTCTCTCTGATTTGCGCCAGTTCCTCAATCATATCGGCCTCGAGCTTGCCGACGCTGAGCAGGATGACGTCTGGCAATACCACGGAGACGACCTGCGTCAGGCCGACCTGGCAGGTCGAGGCGATTCTCAGGATTTCGATATTGGCGTGGTTGGGTAGCAGGTGGCGGTACATCTCCCGGTAGATTTCCTGCTCGTCCAGAATGTAAATGCCTACGGGCCTGGTTGCGTCGTTCATCATATCCCGACAGGTTTTCCGTTATTTATTTCGGCGACCGGCCGGCGCGTGACGGCCGGTGACATTTATATAGCGGGGATACTGCATTATATCCCGGAGCGGTTATAGGACATATCACAGGATTCTGTGAAAAACTGAAGAAAAACTGACAAAAATCCGGGAGCGAGACCGGGTGTCTACGAGCCGGGGCGACGGTACATCAAATCGTGAAGATATAGTAGAAGTAGACGACGACGCCGGCGAAGACGAGGCTGTCCATGCGGTCGAGCAGGCCGCCGTGGCCGGGCATGAGCCTGCCCGATTCCTTGACGCCGGCGCTGCGCTTCAGCCGCGATTCCACCAGGTCGCCGCACTGGCCGAAGACGCTGACGAGCAGCCCCAGCAGGACGGCCTGCCAGTAGTTGAGGGGGAGCTGGAGGGGGGTGGGCAGCTTGAAGAGGAGGGTGACGGCGACCGCCCCGAAGAGCCCGGCGACGGCCCCCTCCCAGGTCTTGGCGGGGCTCACGCGCGGTGCCATCTTGTGGCGGCCGATAGCCCGGCCGATGAAGTAGGCCATCGTGTCCGAGCCGAAGGTGGCGAAAAAGGCGAGGAAGGTAAAGTTGCGGCCGGCCTCGGGGAAGGCGAGCGCGCCGGGCTCCAGCCGCAGGGCCACCAGGTAGCTCAGCAGCCAGCCCACGTAGAGGATGCCGGCCACCGTCCCGGCCCAGGTAGCGAAGAGGCCCTCCCGGTTGGGGATGAAGACGAGCAGCAGCAGCGAAAGCGCCACCGCCGATATCAGTAATATGGCCGTGGCCGGCTCGTAATTGAAGTGGGGACGCAGGATGAAGAGCAGTGTCCAGACCATGCCGAAGACGGTCAGCGGCACCACCCGCGATACGCCCACGATGCGGTAGAACTCCCAGGCCGCCAGCAGCCCCCAGACGGCCGCCAGCACCGTGAACCAGGGCAGCGGTACATCGAACCAGACCGCGGCGATAAGCAGGGGCAGGCCACACAGCGCCGTGAGCAGTCTCTTCCTGACCATAAGACCTAGCCCTGTAGCCGGCCGAAGCGCCGCTGCCGGCGGCCGTAGGTCGCCAGGGCCTTCTCCAGCTCCTCTTCGTTAAAGTCCGGCCAGAGCACCGGCGTGAAGTAGTACTCGCTGTAGGCGGTCTGCCAGATAAGGAAGTTGCTGGTGCGCAGCTCGCCGCCGGTGCGAATCACCAGGTCGACATCGGGGAAACCGGCCGTATAGAGGTATTCCCCCAGGCGCGCCTCGTCGATTTCCTCCGGGAGAATGCCGCCGGCGATGAGGCGGCGCACCGCCTCCAGAATCTCGGCGCGCCCCCCGTAGTTGAAGGCCACGCCCAGGGTCAGGCCGGTGTTGGCGGCGGTGAGCGCCTCCGCCTCCCTGATTTCATTTTGCAGCTCCGGGGAGAGCCCGTCGAGCGAGCCGATATGCCGGATTCTCACGTTGTTTTTATGGAGCTCCCCGGCCTCCTTGTCGATGACATCCACCATGAGCCGGAAGAGACCCTGCACTTCGTCCTCGGGGCGGGTCCAGTTCTCGGTGGAAAAGGCGTAGAGGGTGACGTACTCGATGTTGCGGCGGGCCAGATAGCGGATGACGGGGCGTACGTTTTCCACCCCGGCCCGGTGCCCCGCCAGGCGGGGGCGGCCCCGCCGCTCCGCCCAGCGGCCGTTGCCATCCATGATGAAGGCTACGTGGCGCGGCCGTGCGGCGGTCTGTTTCATAATATATGCGGCGGCTGCCTGCCCCGGCTAGACTTCCAGGAGTTCCTGCTCCTTGGCCTGGCCGAGTTCCTCGATTTCCGCCACGAAGGCATCGGTCACTTTTTGCAGCTGGTCGAGGGCGCGCTTGTGCTCGTCCTGGGAGATTTCTTTATCTTTCTCCAGCTTCTTCAGCTCGTTCATGGCTTCGTGGCGCAGGCTGCGTACGGCTATCCGCCTATCCTCGACCCGGCGGTGCACCACCTTGATCAGCTCCTGGCGTCTTTCCTCGCTCAGGGGCGGGATGGCAATGCGGATGATGTTGCCGTCGTTGGTGGGGTTGAGGCCCAGCTCGCTCTTGAGGATGGCCTTATCGATGCTGGGGATGCTGGCCTTGTCCCAGGGCTGGACGACCAGCAGCCCGGCCTCCGGCGCCGAGATACCGGCCAGCTGGTTGAGGGGCATGGGGACGCCGGCGTAGTCCACCTTGACGTGCTCGATGAGGCCGGGCGTGGCGTGCCCGGTGCGGATGGTGGCCAGGTCGGCGCGGAAGACCTTGACGGAGGCCTGCATCTTGTGTTCGGTGGTTTGTAAGGCTTCGTTTACCATATTAGCCCTCGCTTGATACCAGGGTACCGATGGGTTTGCCGCTGACGGCCCGGCGCATGCCGTCCGGGGCCGCCAGGTCGAAGACGATGATGGGCAGCTTGTTATCGAGGCAGAGCGAGAGGGCGGTGATATCCATCACCTCCAGCCGCTTGTTGAGCGCCTCGATGTGGGTAATGTGGTCGTACTTCTTGGCCTTGGGGTCTTTGCGCGGGTCGGCGGAGTAGATGCCGTCGACGTTGTTCTTGGTCATCAGCAGCACCTCGGCGCCGATTTCGATGGCGCGCAGGGCCGCTGCCGTATCCGCCGTCATGTAGGGGTTACCGGTGCCCCCGGCGAAGATGACCACCCGGCCTTTTTCCAGGTGGCGGATGGCGCGCCGCCGTATGAAGGGCTCGGCCACCTGCCGGATATCCAGGGCGGAGAGGGTGCGGGTATCCACCTGTTCCCTCTCCAGCACGTCCTGTAGGGCCAGGGCGTTGATAACGGTGGCCAGCATGCCGGCGTAATCGGCGGTGACGCGTTCCATGCCGTCGGCCTCGGCCTGAGTGCCGCGCCAGATATTGCCCCCGCCGACGACGATGCCGACGCCGACCCCCATGGCCACCACCTGCTTTATCTGCCGGGCGATTATGACCAGGGTGGGATTGTCGATTCCGTAGCTGTGCCCGCCGCTCAGGGCCTCGCCGCTGAGCTTGAGCAGAACCCGTTTGTACTTGGCTCCGGTCATCTTCCTCTCCCTAGCCGCCCAGTTCGTACCGGCTGAATCGACTTACCTTGATATTTTCTCCTACCTTGGCGATGGTCTCTATGA
The DNA here is from genome assembly GCA_034430635.1 of Dehalococcoidales bacterium. Taxonomy (GTDB): domain Bacteria; phylum Chloroflexota; class Dehalococcoidia; order Dehalococcoidales; family RBG-16-60-22; genus DAOUEH01. Next base: position 5,215 of record DAOUEH010000282.1, read on the forward strand.
TAATATCTTTGACGTTCCGGGTGGGGTCGATGATATAGGGCTGGAGCAGGAGGCAGGCCTCCTCGGGGTCGACATCTTCCCCTTCGGGGATATCGGCTTCGGCGACGTATTTCGGGTTCATGGCCGCCACCTGCATGGCCAGGCAGTGCGCCAGGTTCTTGAACTCATCGGTGCGGGCCACGAAGTCCGTCTCGCATTTTATCTCTATCAGGGCGCCGATGCGCCCGGCCGTATGGATATAGGCCTCCACCAGCCCCTGGCCGGTGGCGCGGTCGGCCTTTTTCTGCGCCTTGAGCAGCCCTTTCTCTTTGAGGATTTCAAGCGCCTTGTCCATATCGCCCCCGCAGGTTACCAGGGTGCTGCGGCAGTCCATGATGCCGGCGCCGGACTGGTTTCTCAGTTCCTTGATCATGTCCGTGGTGATGTCCAATGGGCCTCCTTATTCTTCGTCCGGGGTGAATATCAGCGGCTCGGTTACCTCCAGCGCCCCGGCCTCGCCCTCCGCCTTTTCCTCGACGGCCTCGGCGGAGACCGCCGAGGCCAGACCGGCCTTGCCTTCGAGGACGGCCTCGGCAATCTTGGTGCAGATGAGCTTGATGGCGCGGATGGCGTCGTCGTTGGCGGGGACGGGGTAGTCTATCTCCTCGGGGTTGCAGTTGGTATCCACGATGGACACCACCGGCACGCCCATGCGCTGGGCCTCGGCCAGGGCAATCCTCTCCTTGGTGGGGTCGATGATGAAGAGGGCGCCGGGCAGCTCCGTCATCTCCTTGAAACCGCCCATCTGCTTGTTGAGGCGCTCGATTTTCTCGCCTATTTTGAGGACTTCCTTCTTGGTGAGCCTCCCCAGCTCGCCGCGGGCCATCTGGTCTTCCAGCCGCACCAGCTGGTCGACGCGCGCCTGGATGGTGACGAAGTTGGTGAGCATGCCGCCCAGCCAGCGCTGATTGACATAATACATGCCGCAGCGCGTGGCCTCTTCCTGGACGGACTCCTGCGCCTGCTTCTTGGTGCCGACGAAGAGGATTGCCTTCCCCGAGGCGACCGTATCGCGGACGAAGATACAGGCGGTGTCCAGCATGACGGCGGTCTTTTCCAGGTCGATGATGTGGATGCCGTTGCGCTTGGTGAAGATGTAGTTTTTCATCCGCGGGTTCCAGCGACCCGTCTGATGCCCGAAGTGCGCCCCGGCTTCGAGGAGCTGTTTGATGGTGACTGTGTCTGGCAAGTTAGTTGACCTCCCTTGGTAAATTAATCATAAGTGTTCAGGAATCAGGTCTTTAACCAGTATAGCATAAGCGGGCGCCTGCCGACAATAGCTTATGTTAATCTGAGCGGCAGGTTGGTATCTACCTCACCCCCTGTGTCCCCCTCTCCAAACCGGGTATTAAGGTAAGGTCTTTTATTTCTTGTTTGGAGAGGGGGATTTTGATTAAACAAGAGGGGCTTCGCCCCTCTTAAACACCCGGCGGGGTGAGAACGTGCTCTTTTCCCATAATGGGGGGTAAAGGGGTGGTATCTCCGGGCTAAGCAGTTGATGCCGCGAGGGCGGCCTGGGTGGGAAAAGATAACCTTTCCCCCTGTTGACAGAACAAATATTTTATTATACACTTGTTTCAGAACGGGTGTTCGTTATATCCGGCACCCGCGGGCTGACAAGATGAAGAAGCTATCCGACAAGCAGCGCCGCATCATCGGCTTTCTGGACCGTTTCATCGCCGACAGGGGCTACCCGCCCTCCATCCGCGATATCCAGAACGGCTGCGATATCAGCTCGACATCGGTGGTGGACTACAACCTCAATATCCTCGAAGAACGGGGCTACATCCGCCGCCACTCCGAGGTATCCCGCGGCATCACAAGGCTCAAGCAGGCGACGACCGAGCTGCTGGTGCCGGTGCCCGTCATCGGGCTGATTGCCGCCGGCGAGCCGATACCCGTGCCCGCGCCCGATACATGGGACGTCACCGCCGGCGCCGAGACGCTGGGGGTCTCCCGCGAGCTTACCCGCGACCGGGAGGGCGTCTACGCCCTGCGGGTACGGGGCATGTCCATGATTGACGCCCTCATCAACGACGGCGATATCGTCCTCATGCAGCACGTGGGCAG
>DAOUEH010000283.1:0-3787 GCA_034430635.1 Dehalococcoidales bacterium
TCGATGAGCTTGCGGTGCTTTTCCTTGTCCAGCGAGCTCTCGATGACCTTGCCCGCCGCCAGCACCGTCAGGTCGGCGAACTCGCGGCGTACCTCGCTGATGGCGTCGTCGCGCTCCCGCTGTATATCGCCGCGGGCCCGGTTGACCAGGGTTTCCGCCTCCTTGCGGGCGTCTTCCAGCGCCTTCTGCCTCACGTCCTCCCCGGCCTTGACCGCCCGGGCGATTCTATCCTGCCCCTCGCGGCTGGCCGCCTCCAGCTGTTTCTTCACCTCTTCCTCGGCGCGCTCCGACTGCTCCTTGACGGACTCGGCCTGCTCCAGGCTCTCCTTAATGCGCTTGGAGCGCTCGTCGAGCATGCGCATGATGGGCTTGTAGGCCACCAGGCGCAGCAGTATCAGCAGGACGATGACGGTCACCACCTGCGTCACCAGCGTCGGCCAGTTTATTCCCAGCTCAGCAACAGCATCCATTTTAACCCCCTAGCATGCCTGAAAACCACCATCCTCCGGGTGTTCCTGAAATTACAGATGAACACCCGTAAAGACTACATGGTCAACACGGCGTGCACCAGGATGCCGGCAATCACCAGCGCCCCCAGTATCACCGCCGCGATGATGGCGGATATGAAATTGGGCAATCCTTCGTGGTCCATAACTTACCCCCTTCTCCCTTAACCGAGCAGACCCAGAATAATGGCGATAATCAGGGCGTAGATGCCGATGGCCTCCGCCATGGCGATGGCGATAAGCATGTTGGTCATGATGGGGCCGCGGGCCTCGGGATTGCGCGCCAGACCCTGCATGGCCCCGTAGCCCAGGATGCCGATGCCGATACCCGGCCCCAGGGCACCCAGGCCGATGGCCAGTCCTGCTGCCAGCATTCTCATTGCTTCTGCGTCCATGTTTGCCTCCTTAGAGTAATTCCTGTCTTTATAATAAATTATTTAACTTGCTTCTTGCCCGTGCGGCGTTACCGCCATGGTGACGAACACCAGCGTCAGGCCGCTGAAGATAAAGGCCTGCACGAAACCGACCAGCAGCTCCAGCCCGTAAAACGGCAGGGCCAGCACTATCGGCACCAGGAAAACGGCGATGAGCAGTAGTATCTCCCCGGCCGTCATGTTGCCGAAGAGACGGAAGGTGAAAGAGATAATGCGGATGAACATACTCAGGAGTTCCAGCCCGCCCACGAAGGCGTCCACCGCCCCGGAGAAAATGCCGGACATCCCGGACTTGACCTTGCCCTTGAATACCTGGCCGATAGAGCGGAAGAGCCCGCCGAGGTTGATATACTGTCGGATGAAGCCCAGGCGGGCCTCCTTGAGCCCGAAATAGGCCACAAAAAAGAACGAGACCAGGGCGATGGCCAGGGGGGTGTTGAGGTCGGTGTTGGCGCCCCGCAGCGGCTCGTACTCATAGCCGCCGATGGGGAAATGAATCCCGAAACCCGGCAGGAGCGAGAGCCAGGCGTTAAAGAGCACGAAGAGAAAGATGGTGGCGATGACGGGGAAAAACTTGCGGCCGTTGGTCTCCCCGGCGACGCTGACGCAGAGGTCGTAGACCCAGCCGAGGGCGGCCTCGAAGAGCATCTGCAGGCGGCCCGGGATGAGCTTCAGGCGGCGGGTAATCAGCCAGCTGCCCAGCACCAGCACGACGACGGTAATCCAGGTGGCCAGGATGGTATTGGTAATGGGCAGGGGCCCGATGTGAAACTGTACCGAGGCCGCCAGGTCCGGATGGGGGGCCTCCGGGACGAGCCAGGAGGGCATACTGATACTGGGGAACATCTCCCGGCCCAGCGAGCCGGAGAGGAAACCGATGACGACGAAGGCCAGGGAGATAACGGCGATGATGATGAAAACGGGGAAAGAACAGCCGAGACAGCCACGCTTCTTTGGCTGCGTCACTAGCGGTTCTCCCGGTCTTGTCGGTTATACATGAGGGGTCGAATCATACGATACACGCCGTAAAAAGCCACCGTTAGCCCCAGAAGTAACCCTAATATCATTAAAATGGGCTTGGTGTTTAGCTTACCGTCCAGCCAGAGGCCGCCGTAAATACCCAGTAAGATGCAGGCAGCGATGTAAAACCCGACCCCGGTCAGCCTCAGTGCCGCTACCCACCTGTTCATACGGCCTCGATATTCCTGACCCTGAGCATGATACCAGAAAGGGATGCCCCAGGTCAAGCCAAATTATATCCTTAGATATAGTACGCAGGTACGAGGATTGCCGGCGGTCAGGCGCGCTGGCCTTTGAAGGGCGACGTGCCGAAACTGCCTACCTTGACATCACCGGAGATGCTGTCGCCGGTTACCTTGCCCGTATAGTCAAGCTGCATCTTCCCCATCGGGCTTTCAATCTCCATACCCCAGGCGACCTGGTCACCCTTGGCCTGGCCGCCGCCGAACTCGTGCTTCCCGAAGCTGTCCTCGATAGTGCCGCTGAGGGCGCCGCCGGAGGTCTTGAGGGTGAGTTTGGCGGCCTGTTTCCCCATCGGCGTGTCCACTTCTATTTGATAGGTCCCATCAATGGCCATCTTCGTTCCTCCCTGATGTGTCGCGCGCGGTTTATCCCTGCCAACCGGCGGCGTTATTCACGGCGGAAGAGCCCGGGGAAGTCCCCGTCGAAGTCCTTGAGGAAACGGTGCATCTCCAGCAGGTCTTCCTCGCCGATTTCCTTGAGGTCTTTGAATTTCTTGAGCTCCTCAGTCGTAAGGTCGGTGACAATCTCGGGGGTATTGTCCCCGCGGATGATGGCCGCCACCAGGCAGCTTACCCGGCAGGACGGGCAGGCGACCTTGAGGAACCACAGCTCGTCGCGGTGCTCGATGATGTGGATGTGGCCTTCGTCGTAGTTCTGCCCGCAGGAGGCACACTTTATCGAGGCAATCAATCGCTTGATCAGGCTCTCGTTCATTTATGACTTGCGTTTGTCGAAATCGTCCAGGTCGAGGGTGTTGATGAAGTCGTAGAAGGCGCTCATCTTCTTCTTCATGTCCTCATCGATGACACGGCCGCGCTTGCCCTCGCTCGCCTCACCTTCCTCGAAGATGGGCTTGCCCGTCTCGCCGTCGAGGAGAATGCCGGCCTTATCCAGCACCGATTCCTCGGCGAAGATGGGCACCGCCGTCCGCACCGCCAGGGCCAGGGCGTCGGAGGGGCGCGAGTCCACCTCGACCTGTTTCCCGTCCAGCTCCAGGATTATCTTGGCGTAGAACGTATCGTTCTTGAGGTCGTTGACGATGATGGAGTTGACGGCGGCCCCCAGGGTATCGACGATGGAGCTCAAGAGGTCGTGGGTCAGGGGGCGGGATACGGTGACGCCCTGGAGCTTCACAGCAATGGCGTCCGCCTCTGCCGGGCCTATCCAGATGGGGAGGTAGCGGTCGCTCATTTTTTCCTTCAATATCACCACACGCTGGTAGTTCATCAGGCTGACGCGGATGCTGTCAATGGTCATTTCAATCATAGCGGGTACACCTCACCCTTTTCTCAACCGATGTAATCTTAATTCTAAACCCAATAAACAGGCGTGTCAAATGAAATTTGGAAACCGCCGCCGGGGCCGGAGTTGACAAATAATATGATGAAATATGCTATAATTGAAAGTCGCCAAGTCCTGGCAAATCCCAACGAAAACGGAGGTATGAATGAAGAAGGGTCAGACAGCCGTTGTGTGGTTTAACGAGGTAACCAAGCAGGACATCGCTATAGTGGGGGGCAAGGGGGCCAACCTGGGAGAGATGACCAATGCCGGCATCCCCGTACCCCCGGGCTTTATCGTCAC
>DAOUEH010000284.1:0-2144 GCA_034430635.1 Dehalococcoidales bacterium
TGGCGCTGGAGGGTGAACTGGCTGTTGACGCCGACCATGTCCGGGGCGTAGTCGCGGATAATCGCCTCGATGCGGTCGAAGCCCAGCCCGATGCGGATGATGTTATCGGCCACGTCCTGGCGGTGGTGCCAGCCGTCGATGAGGCAGTCGACGATTTTCACCTCGATGCCGGCCCGCTCCAGGACGGCCCCCAGGTAGGCCAGCCCCATCGGGGGGAGGGGGTTGATGTCCAGGTTGTCCTTGAAGGTAAAGGCGGGCGGCAGGAAGAGGAGCACCTTCCTTATCTGCCGGGACGTACGGCCTTGATTCGCGGTTTTCATAGCGTCATCATTTCCTTAAAAATCGGGGCCGGGTACATCGGGTAGGTGTCCGGGTCGCGGTAGGGAGGGTAGTCTCTCGTCTGCTGGGCCAGGGCGGCCAGCCGGCCCGCCAGGCGCACGACGGCCAGCGGAATCCCCGATAGCTCGGCATAAAGCTCGTACCAGCCGTCGATGTATCGTTCCAGCCCTTTAGCCGCCATAAACTCCGCCAGCGAGAGGCCGGTCCTGGTGTGGTTATAGCTTAAAATAATGGGGTGATAGATGAGGGTCGCCAGGTCGGTAAAGGGCGGGCCTTCCCTCTCGAAATGCTCGAAGTCCACCACCCGGACGGTATCTTTATCGAAGAGGATATTGGTATAAAAATCGTAGTCCCCCTGCACGGCGGCCAGCGGCAGCGGGAAGTCCCCCGCCGCCTGGATGTCGCTGAGCAGCCCCTCGATACCGGCCTCGATATCCCTGGTCAGCTTATCCTGTCCGGCCAGTATCTCCTCCTGCCGTGAGACCCCGGCGAAGAGGTGGGGCACCCCGGCGACCTCCGCGGCCCTGGTCTCTCTCTGGAACCCGGTCAGGAAGCCGATGGCCGCCCGGACGGACCTATCCAATTTCGCAAGATTTCTCTTCGTGAGCCTGCCCCGCGGGTAGAACGGCGCGGGCTGGCCCTTGAGGAAATTGGTCACCAGCAGGGTAACGCCGTCGGTGGTGCCGGCATACAGCAATTGTGGTATGCCGTCGCTCAGGCCGGTGCTCTCCAGCAGCCTGTTGACCTTCCTTAAGTTACGGGCCTCGTCGGATACTATCTCCGTATGCCCCTCGTGGCGGCAGAGCTTGCAGAAGTAAGACGGCTCGGTGCTGTCTGGCTCGTAGATAAGGAAATTGGCGGTATGGTGGCTGCCGGGGCGGGAGGCGGCCATGACCGCCCTCATACCCTGGGCCTCCGGCCCGGTGACAACGCCCGCCTCGCGGAGGATTCTTATAATTCTGGCCTCATGCGCGTCTGTACCGTTTCCCGCCAGCATGATATAGCTGGGGGCGACCTGCTTGAGCCAGCCCGCCGGGAAGAGCCGGGCGGCCGCTTTGTAGATGGCGGGCGCCAGGGGGCTCCTGACGGGGAGCACTTTATCTTTCCAGTCCTTTATCATCGCCTCCGGTATTATCTCGCTGGGGCGGAAGTAGTGGGGGAAGGCCCCGTAGAATTCCGTATCTGTGAAGCCGGCGTCCCTGAGAAGCCGGCGGTAGCCGGGGAGGCCGTAGGTATAGGTGCGGTACTCGCTGCCGCGCTTCCATTTAGTGATGGCATTGGCGATAAAGCGGGGCAGGAAGGGGACGTACTTGATATTCACGTGGTCGTCGGGGGCGCCGGCCAGGTACTGGTAGCCGAAGCGGTTCTCGATGGCCAGGTAGAGCCGCCCGCCGGGCCGGAGCACCCTTCGTATCTCTTTAAGCACCGCCACCTGCATCCGGCGCGGGTCGCGCTGGTGGCGGCGGGCGAGCCGGCGCCGCCCCTCCCAGTGCTCCTCCAGCACCACGTCCTCCTCGCAGGCGACCCACTCCAGGACGCCGTTTAAGATAACCATGTCGAAGAAGCCGTCGGCGAAGGGGAGCCTGTCCAGGGTGGCGGCGGCGAAGCGCACGTTATCGTGGCCCTCCTGCCCGGCGCGTATCCGGAGGAAGGCGAGCGTCTCCAGCGTCTTGTCCAGGGCGTAAACCTGGCGGCACTGGCGGGCGACGGGGAGGGTGAGGGCCCCCCACATGCTGCCGGCGTCCAGGATGCGTGAGTTACTATCGAAGGGCCAGAGGAAGCGGGCGTCGGCGCGGTCGAAAGGC
>DAOUEH010000285.1:0-2154 GCA_034430635.1 Dehalococcoidales bacterium
AAGGCCACCGGCCACATCGGCCTGGGGCTGGTGACCGGCTTCGGCCTGAAGAAGGGCGCCCTGGCCTCCTCCACCGCCCACGATTCCCACAATATCGTGGCCGTCGGCGCCAGCGACGAGGATATCTTCGCCGCGATAAAAGAAATCGAGCGTATGCAGGGGGGTCAGGCCGTCGCCGCGGGCGGCAGGATTGTCGCCAGTCTGGCCACGCCCATCGCCGGGCTCCTGGCCACCGAGCCCCTGGAACAGGTGGTGGCCGGGCAGGAACAGCTGGAAAGGGCCGCGCAGGACCTGGGCGCCACGCTGCCCGCCCCCTTCGCCGCCCTCTCCTTCCTGGCGCTGCCGGTCATCCCGGAACTGCGCCTCACCGACCTGGGGCTGGTGGACGTCAACGAGTTCCGGCTGGTAGAATAGTACCGCCATCCCGGTACGGAGGTATTTTTTCATGCGCCACCGGGCCGTCGCGCCCATCTTCGAGAACCGCTACGACGCCGGACGCAAGCTGGCCGCCCGGCTCACGGAGTACGCCGGTCAGAGCGTCATCTGCCTGGGCATCCCCAACGGGGGCGTAGCCGTGGCCCTCAGCGTGGCCCTGGCGCTGGAGGCCGACCTCGACCTGGTCATCTCGCGCAAAATACCCCTGCCCCTCAGCCCGGAAGGCGGCTTCGGCTCCGTCACCGACGACGGCACCATCATCCTCAACGAGGAGGTCGTCCGTCAGGCCGGGCTGGACCAGTCGCAGATTAACTATCAGGTCAGCCAGGTGCGGGCGGATATCCGCCAGCGCTCGCTGCTCTACCACGGGGAGAGGCCGCCCCTGGTCATCAGCGGGCGGACGGTCATCATCATCGACGACGGGCTGGCCTCGGGCTACACGATGCGGGCGGCCATCGAGTCGCTGCGCCACCGCCAGCCGCAGGCCGTTATCGCCGCCGTGCCGGTGGGGCCGGAGGGCGTGGTGCGGGAGATAAAGACGGTGGCCGATAAGGTGGTCACCTGCGCCGTGGGGCACCAGCCGGTCTTCTACGTGGCCGACTACTACCGCTACTGGCACGACATCACCGACGGCGAGGTGCTGCACTGCCTGCGGGAATGGCGCATCCGCCGCTACGGGAATAGCATCGAGATACCGGGAACTAAAAAGGAAACCGCCTGACACGAGGCGGTAAAAACCTCAATCGCTTGTAATCTGCTGAGTCTCTTTGCCTCACCCCCTGTGTCCCCCTCTCCAAACCGGGCATAAGAGAAGCCTTTGATATCCTGTTTGGAGAGGGGGAGTATTATTTGAGAGGGGCTAACGCCCCTCTTCAACTCCCTGGGGGTAGGGAGGGGAAAACTAGGGGCTAAGCAGTTGATGCCGAGGGCGGCCCGGGTGGGAATAGATTACACCGACGGGGCGGCGGGGCGGCCAAACAGATAATCAAGGACTAAATAGCCATCCCCCCATCCACGTTGAGCACCTGCCCGGTGATATAGCGCGCCTCCTCCGAGGCAAGGAATGCCACCGCCTCGGCCACGTCCTGGGGGGTGCCGGGCTCGCCGATGGGGACGAGCTTGAGCAACTCGTCGGTCTGTTTATCATCGAGCGCCTTGGTCATGGCGGTGGCGATGTAGCCGGGGGCGACGGCGTTGGCGGTGATGCCCCGCGAGGCGACCTCTTTGGCCACAGAGCGCGTAAAGGCGATGATACCGGCCTTGGCGGCGGCGTAGTTGGCCTGCCCGGCGTTGCCGATGATGCCCACCACGCTGGCGATACTGACGATTCTGCCCCAGCGCTGCCGCAGCATGGGCCGCAGCACCGCCCGCGTGCAGAGGAAGGCGCTCTTGAGGTCGATGGCGAGGACGGTATCCCAGTCCTCATCGCTCATGCGCATCACCAGATTATCGCGGGTGACCCCGGCGTTATTCACTAAAATATCGATGTGTTTGAACTCTGCCGCGGCGGTATCCACCAGGCGGGTGACGTCCGCGGCGGAGCTGACGTCGGCGGGCACGGCCAGGGCCTTTCGACCCAGGGCCTTGATTTCGGCGACCACCTCGCCCAGCGATGCTTCGTTGATATCGTTGACGACGATATCGGCCCCGGCCCCGGCGAGCTTCAGGACGATGGCCCGCCCGATGCCCCGGCCGCTGCCGGTGACGATGGCTACCTTA
>DAOUEH010000286.1:0-1961 GCA_034430635.1 Dehalococcoidales bacterium
CCCCTGTGTCCCCCTCTCCTGACGAGGCTGGTAGCTGGAGAGGGGGAATTTGTTTTTGAAAGAGGGGCGAAACCCCTCTTAGACACCCTGTGGGTGGGGTAAAGGGGTGGCGTCTCCGGGCTAAGCCGCGGATGACCGAGGGCGGCTCGGGTGGGAATAGATAACACCGAACCAGAAGTCACTAATAGCTTTCTTAAGTACTGCCTACTTCGGAGCGAAGATGGACGACCGCGGCCGCTTCTCCATCTCCTTGACCAGCTCGGTGACGGGGCCGTAGAGGATACAGCTGGCCTGGCAGTGCTTGACACAGGCGGGCACCTCCTGGACCAGCGTCCGCTCCACACAGAGGTCGCAGAAGCGGGTGGTGATGGGGACGAAGTCCACCTGAACTTTATCCGGCCCCACCGTTACCAGCTCGTCCACGCGGATGCCGCACATGCCCTCGCTGAAGTTGTGCTCCTGCTTGCAGGCTACCTCGCAGGCATGACAGCCGGTGCAGTATTCGTACTCTATGAGTAAGCCGTTTCTGGCCATGGCGGCTCCTTTCAATCCTTGATTTTGGTGACGCGGCAGAGGCCGGAGCGGTAGTCCGTCCCGCCGAAGCCGGATTTGCCCTGGTTGCCCATCGTGGTCAGGTTGTTGATGTTGTACTCCCAGGTGCTGAAGAGGTTGGGTGCCCTGCCATCGGTCTCCGGCAGCCACCAGCCGTGGGGAGCCGTGACCACCTGGGGGTGGGCGGTGGGGGTGACCTTGGCTTTCATCTTGATTTTGCCATGCCGGTTCTCGATGTAGACCCACTGGCCGTTCTCCACGCCGAGCGCGGCGGCTGTTTTGTCGTTGATTTCGCACTCAGGGTCGGGGTCCAGCTCGCGGAGCCAGGGAATCATGCGGTGCTCCGAGTGGAAGAAGACCGGCGAGCGCCGCCCGGTGGTGAGGATGAGCGGATATTTCTTGGCTAAGTCCGGCGTGGCTACGGGGCTTTCCTTCGGCTCCTCGTAATAAGGCAGGGGGTCGAGGCCCCACTCCTCGTAGCGCTTGGAGTAGAGTTCCACCTTGCCGGTGGGGGTATCGAAGCCGGGCTGGCCGTCGCCGCGGAGCAGGCCCCGCTCGTAGCGGTAGTAGGGGCGGCTGGGGTGACCCTCCGGCGGGTACTCCCAGCATCCTTTCGCCTTGAGCTTCTCGTAGTCGGTATTGCCGTCCTTGAGGCGGTCGTTAATGAGATCCTTGACCGTATTATATTTAATGGGGGTTGTCGCCAGCCGTTTGGCCAGCTCCAGGTTGATTTCCCAGTCGCTTCTGGCCTCGTCCACCCCGTCCACGGCCGGGACGCTCACGCCCAGAGGCTGCCACCAGGAGCGGAAGCTCTCCTTCTCGCAGATGGTGGCGGCAGGGAGGAAGATATCGGCCAGGGCCATCGAGGTAGGGTTCTGGAAGAGGTCGACGCAGACGATGAAATCGAGCTTCTTCATGGCCTCGTAGTGACGCCGGGGGTCGGCGGCCTGCCCGCCGATGATATTGGAGGTCTGTATCCAGGCGCCGCGGACTTTGTAGGGCTTGCCCGTCTCCATCTGCTCGATGAGGACGTCCGGCTGCACCCAGCCGCGGAAGTTCTTAATCATGGGGTAGTCGTTGGCGCCGATGCGCTTCTCGTTGAGCTTTTTCACCAGCTCCTCGCCGTAGAGCTTGGTAAGCTCGGCGGAGGAGAAGGGATAGGTGGTCACGCCGTGGGAGTTACGGGCGATGACGTTGCCGCCGGGGTTATCGATATTACCGGTGATGGCCCAGAGCTGGTTGATGGCCTGGGCGACGACGGAGCCGGCCGGCATGGCGTCCACCGGCTCTCCCCACTGGATGGCCGAGGGCTTGTTCTTGGCGTAGAGCCGGGCGGCCTGGCGGATGAGGTCGGCGGGCACCCAGGTAATCTCCTCGACCTTCTCCGGCGGGTACTCCTGCACCCGCTC
>DAOUEH010000287.1:0-4298 GCA_034430635.1 Dehalococcoidales bacterium
AAGGGGGATGGGGGACAAGACAAAAGACTAAGCCGCGGATGTGCCGAGGGCGGTAGGGTGGGAATAGATATCTCAGAAGAATAAGGAGGGGCTCTTCGCCCCTCCCGGAATATCCCGTATTAAGATTCAGCTAGCTGGCCGTCAGCGCCGTCGCCGTGGCCAGGTCGAGCTTGATGCCCGGCCCCATGGTGGTGGTGATATAGGCGCTCTTGATGTACTGGCCCTTGGCCCCGCCGGGCCTGGCCTTGACCACCGCCTCCATGACCGCCGTGAGGTTATCCAGGAGCATCTTGTCCTCGAAGCTCACCTTGCCCAGAGGCACGTGGATGATGGCCGTCCTGTCCAGCTTGTACTCCACGCGGCCCTTGCGGGCGTCCTCGATGACGCGGGGCAGGTCGTTCATCTGGGCCACCGTCCCGCTCTTGGGGTTGGGCATGAGGCCCTTCCTCCCCAGGATTTTACCCAGCTTACCTACCTTGCCCATCATCTCCGGGATGGCGATGGCCGTATCGAAATCGAGCCAGCCGTCTTCTATCTTTTTAATCAGGTCGTCGCCGCCCACGTAGTCGGCGCCGGCGCCGGAGGCCACCCTTTCCGCCTCTCCCTGGGCGAAGACCAGGACGCGCACCTTTTTACCCAGCCCGTGGGGGAGCAGCGCCACCCCCCTTACCTGCTGCTGGGCGTTGCGCGGGTCGAGCCCCATGCGCAGGTGCAACTCGATGGTCTCGTCGAACTTGGCCGGGGCGGCCTTCTTGACGAGCTCGATGGCCTCCTGCGGCTGGTAGTTCCTGTCCCTCTCGATGAGGGCGGCCGCTTCGTTATACTTCTTGCCGTGTTTTACCATGTTATTCCACCTTTATCCCCATGCTTCGGGCCGTACCTTCGACGATGCGCTCGGCGGCCTCGATGGTATTGGCGTTGAGGTCCTTGGCCTTGAGCTCGGCGATTTCACGCAGCTTCTGCCGCGTGAGCGTGCCGGCCTCTTCGTGGCTGGGCGTGCCGCTGGCCTTCTCCAGGCTCAGGGCCTTCTTGAGCAGGTCGGACGTCGGCGGGGTCTTGGTAATGAAGCTGAAAGACCGGTCTTCGTAGACGGTGATTTCCACCGGGACAATCGAGCCGCTCTGCGACGCGGTGCGCTCGTTATATTCCTTGCAGAAACCCATGATATTGAGCCCGTGCTGGCCCAGGGCGGGGCCCACCGGCGGGGCCGGGTTCGCCTGCCCGGCGGGTATCTGCAGCTTGATGATGGCTTTAACCTTTTTGGCCATTTTATCTCTCCGGAAACCTTACAGTTTGTCTATCTGCAAAAAGTCAAGCTCCACCGGCGTTTCCTGACCGAATAAGGAGAGAAGCACCTTGACTTTGCCTTTTTCCATGTTTATCTCGTCGACGACGCCGACGAAATCGATAAACGGGCCGTCGGTGACGCGCACGCTCTGGCCCTTGCGGAAGCCCACCTTGACCTTGGGGGCCTCGGCGGTCATCTGCTTGATAATCTCGCTTACCTCTTTTTCCCGGAGGGGGGTGGGCACGTTACCGCTGCCCACGAAGCCGGTCACGCCCGGGGTATTGCGCACGATACTCCAGGTATTCTCGTCCATCTTCATCTGCACCAGCACGTAGCCGGGCAGTATCTTGCGGGTTACCGTGCGCCGCCGGCCGCCCCGTACTTCTATCTCGTCTTCGGTGGGTATCACCACGTCCAGGATTTTATCGCCGGAGTCCATGAACTGGACGCGCTGCTCCAGGTTCTTCTTGACCCGCTCTTCATGCCCGGAATAGGTATGAATCACGTACCACTTTTTATCGTTCTCCGCCACAAATAACCTCACTACGGGAATAACCGGGGAAACAACGGTTGACCGGCAATACGGACGACCTTGCTAACATCAAGCGGGGCCAGCCTTTATCCACCCACGAATATCTTGTTTACCAGCTGGGAGAAACCGTAATCCAGCGCCCCCAGGACGACGCCGGCGATGATGGTGACAATGAGCACCATCCCCGTCAGGTAAAGCACCTCCCGACGGGAGAGCCAGACGACCTTCTTCAGCTCGTTGACAATTTCGCCGATATAACGGAAGAGCCGAAAACCCCGGCGTTTCTTGGTGGTCGTCTGCTGTGTCATCGCTTTCCGTTACCCCACGCCCCGGTCGCGCCGGCTACTTGGCCTCCCGGTGCAGCCGGTGTGCCCGGCAGCGGGGGCAGTATTTATTGAGCTCCAGGCGCTGCGTGTCGTTCTTCCTGTTTTTCGTGGTCGTATAGTTGCGCTCCTTGCACTCGGTACAGGCAAGGTAGACCACACCCCTGGCTTCCGCTTTCTTGGCCATAGACTATTCCAGAATCTTGGTAAAGGTGCCGGCCCCTACCGTCCTGCCTCCTTCACGAATGGCGAATCGCAGACCTTCCTCCAGGGCCACCGGGTAGATGAGCTTGATTTTCATGTTGATGTTATCGCCGGGCATGACCATCTCCACGCCCTCCGGCAGCTCGATGGTGCCGGTGACATCGGTGGTGCGGATGTAGAACTGGGGCTTGTAGCCGTTGAAGAACGGGGTATGCCGGCCGCCTTCGTCTTTGGTCAGCACGTAAACCTGCCCCTCGGCATAGGTATGCGGTTTAATAGTGCCGGGGGCCGCCAGCACCTGGCCGCGCTCGATTTCGTCACGCTCCACGCCCCGCAACAGGGCGCCCACGGCGTCACCCGCCTCGGCCTGGTCCAGGATCTTGTGGAACATCTCCAGGCCGGTGATGACCACCTTACGCGGCTCGTGGTGCAGGCCGACGATTTCCACCTCGTCGCCGACCTTGACCGTGCCGCGCTCGACACGGCCGGTGGGGACGGTGCCCCGCCCCTTGATGGAAAAGACGTCCTCGACGTGCATCAGGAAGGGCATATCCTTGGGGCGCTCCGGCACCGGGATATAGGCGTCAACGGCGTCCATCAGCTTGAGTATCTGGCCGCACCACTGGCACTCGCGCTTGCCGCAGCCGCACTCCAGGGCCTTGAGGGCGCTCACCCTGACGACGGGAATCTCGTCACCGGGGAACTCGTACTTGCTCAGGAGCTCCCGCACCTCCACCTCCACCAGCTCCAGCAGCTCCTCGTCGTCCATCATATCCACCTTGTTGAGGGCGACGACGATATAAGGCACCTGCACCTGGCGCGCCAGCAGGACATGCTCCCGGGTCTGCGGCATGGGGCCGTCCGGGGCACTCACCACCAGGATGGCACCATCCATCTGGGCGGCGCCGGTAATCATGTTTTTAATAAAGTCGGCATGGCCGGGGCAGTCGATGTGGGCGTAATGCCGTTTTTCCGTCTCGTATTCAATATGGGCAATGGCAATGGTCAGACCCCTGGCCTTCTCTTCCGGGGCATTATCGATACTCTCGAAGGCGCGGTACTCGTTACCAGCGATACCGGACTTGGAGAGAGTCAGCGTGATGGCCGCCGTCAGGGTCGTCTTACCGTGGTCAACGTGACCGATGGTGCCCACGTTAACATGTGGTTTTGACCTGTCGAATTTCTGTTTTGCCATTTCAACCTCCCTTATTTCCGAGCCCACAATCAGATTCGAACTGATGACCCCGTTCTTACCAAGAACGTGCTCTACCAACTGAGCTATGTGGGCATCGGTATCATTATACCGATTTTTATGACTATTTGTCTATAGTATTATATTATATTTGAAACGGCAACATGGTGGAGGGGGCAGGATTCGAACCTGCGTAGCCCTTAGGGCGGCAGATTTACAGTCTGCTCCGATTAACCACTCCGGCACCCCTCCGGCAGGAACCGCTACTTCAAACCCAGCCCGAGGAGGGATTCGAACCCATCAGCCTACCGATTACAAGTCGGTTGCGCTACCATTGCGCCACTCGGGCATCATCCTTTACCCCTGTAAAAACAAAAAGGGCAACTTAACAATTATAAGAACGGCCAGGCTAAAAGTCAAGCTGAGTACGCTTACGAGACCGTTTAGAAATCGCTCATGGTGAGCCTGTATCTTTGCCGCTCATGGTGAGCCTGTCGAACCATGAGGCTCGCCCTTCGACCGGCTCAGGGCGAGCGCCGGGCAGATTCTCTAGCGGTAGATAATGCCGCGCAGCCGGCGGCGGAAGAAATAGCCGGCGATGAGCCCGACCGCCAGCCCGCCGATATGGGCCTGCCAGGCTATATCCGGGAAAAGACCCGGTATTGACCAGAGGACGAAAAATACCAGCACCACCACCCAGAGCGGCATGGGAAAGAAAAACCACAGCAGCACCCTCACCCGCGGCACCAGCACCACCAG
>DAOUEH010000288.1:0-3061 GCA_034430635.1 Dehalococcoidales bacterium
GGGCGACCCGTTTGCCCAACGCCGTCACGCCGGGCTCGTGGACGAGCCGCGCCGGTATAGCCAGTCTATTCAGCCGCCGGTAGAGCCAGCGCGCCTGGGTGCTCTTGCCGCAGCCCTCGACGCCTTCAAAGGTGATGAATAAAGACATGATTTTGATAACCCCTCACCCTTAATCCCTCTCCCCTTATAAAGGGGCGAGGGAAGATTCTTTTAAAAGGGGCTTCGCCCCTTTTTATCCCCTGATAGCTTTACCTCGGCCTTTCTTTATAAATCCTCACCCGCCGGTTGGGGTCTCTCCCGGAGCTGCGTGAGGCCAAATCACCGCGCTGGGCGATGAGGTGCTGTAATCTCCGTATGTAAGAAGACTGCGGGCTGAGCTCGATAGCCTCCTCGCCTTCCTGTACCTGCGTCACGGCCTCCTCGGCCTCGTGGAGGGCGGTGGTAAAGGGGCCGGTCTTGGCCTCGTCCCGGCGCGGGTAGAGCGTGCCTAATAGCTGGCGTATCTGCGGCGGGGTATTGGCGCGCAGGACGTAGACGGGCAGCTGGGCGCTTTCGGCGTCGCGGACAATCTGCGGGCGGCGCCGGTAGTAGTTCTTGGAGGTCACGAAGAGGCTGGCCTCCTTGAGGTTCTCGACGACATCTATGTCCAGGTGCATGTCCCGCCCCACCTGGAGGAGCCGCGAGCGGTTGACGCCGAAGAGGTAGAGGCGCATCGGTTTGGCCTCTCTGGCGGCGCGCTTGCCGCGGGCGGGTTTTTGGGGCTCGACGGCCGTCTTTTCCACCTTTACCTCGCCCTTTTCATCCAGCCAGCGCAGCTCGGTGCCGGGGGGCGTGGCGCGCAGCAGGGCGTCGACGGCCTCGCCGACGTCGGGGTGGATGGCGACCTTGTCGCGCTCCTGAATCTCGACGACGATATCGAAGGTAGGCGGCGACTTGCGCTCCAGGATGGACTTCTGCGTGCCGCGGCGGCGGGCCTCTTCGTCGCCCAGGGTGACCGACTGTATCCCCCCGGCGAGGTCGGCCAGGGTGGGGTTCATCATCAGGTTCTCCAGGGTATTGCCGTGGGCGGTACCGACCAGCTGGACGCCGCGCTCGGCGATGGTCCGGGCGGCCATGGCCTCCAGCTCGGTGCCTATCTCGTCGATGACGATGACCTCCGGCATGTGGTTCTCCACGGCCTCAATCATCACGGCGTGCTGCAGGGTGGGCGCGGCCACCTGCATGCGGCGGGCGTGGCCGATGGCGGGGTGGGGGATGTCGCCGTCGCCGGCGATTTCGTTTGACGTATCCACGATGATGACGCGCTTGCCGGCATCGTCGGCGAGCACCCGGGCCACCTCGCGGAGCATGGTCGTCTTGCCCACGCCGGGACGGCCCAGCAGCAGCACGCTCTGGCCGGACTGCACCAGGTCTTCGATGACGCGGATGGTGCCGAAGACCGCCCGGCCGACGCGGCAGGTGAGCCCGACGATGCGCCCCCGGCGGTTGCGGATGGCGGAGATTCGGTGCAGCGTCCGCTCGATGCCGGCGCGGTTGTCCTCGCCGAAGGTGCCGATGCGGGCCACCACGTAGTCGATGTCGCCGTCCTCCACCTCGCGGTCGTTGAGGATGACCTCGCGCGAGGGGAAGCGGGCCTCCGGTGTACGCCCCAGGTCGAGGACGACCTCTAAAAGCTCGCTGATGTCCTTCTGCTGCACCAGGGGCCGCTTGATGTGCGGCGGCAGGATGTCCAGCAGGGCATCCATATCGTCTGTAATGACCTTCTGCACTTGCCCCTCCCCGCTTATCATCAGACTTTTCCGGAGCAGATGTCCAGAAAATACTGGTGCAATCTCGGGTCTTCGGTCAGCTCGGGGTGGAAGGCCGTCACCAGCAGCTTGCCCTGCCGGGCGGCCACCGCCGTGCCGTCGGGAAGCTCAGCCAGCACCGTCACGCCGTCCTGGCACTGCTCGATGATGGGGGCGCGGATGAAGACCGCCGGGAAGGGTATCTCTCCCAGGGCCGGTATCACCAGGGCCGTCTCGAAGCTGTCCACCTGCCGCCCGAAGGCGTTGCGGCGTACCTTGATATCCATCAGCCCCAGCGACTTCGCCCCGTTGCCGGTGACCTCTTTGGCCATGAGTATCATCCCGGCGCAGGTGCCGAAGAGCGGCAGGCCTTTTTTGACCCTGGCCGGGATTTCCCCCATCAGGTCGTAGGCGTCCATGAGGCGGCTGATGGTGGTGCTCTCCCCGCCGGGAATGATGAGCCCGTCCACCCCGGCGAGGTCGCCGGGCAGGCGGACGGGCACGGCTTCGGTATGCAGTTTTTCTAAGACGGCGATATGCTCGGCAAAGGCTCCCTGCGAGGCAAGGACACCAATCTTCATGGCGCTGTCAGTCCCTTTATTCACAGAATCCCGTAATTGTCATTGCGAGGAGCCAGTGGCGACGAAGCAATCTATAAACCCGTTTTTAAGACGCTAGGGACTGCTTCGCCTTCGGCTCGCAGTGACACTCGAATTACCATCCCCGCTGGGCTAAAAGCTCCTCGGAGGGTATCTGCTTGATATCCAGACCGCTCATGGCGTCGCCCAGGTTCTTGGAGACCTCGGCGATGATGGCGGCGTCCTGGTAGTGGGTGGTCGCCTTGACGATGGCCCTGGCGCGTACCTCGGGATTGGAAGACTTGAAGACACCCGAGCCGACGAAGACGCCCTCGGCGCCCAGCTGCATCATCAGAGCGGCGTCGGCGGGGGTGGCTACGCCCCCGGCGGCGAAGTTGACCACCGGCAGCTTGCCCAGCTGCTTTACCTTCCGCACCAGCTCCACGGGGACGCGGTACTCCCCGGCCAGCTCGTCGAGCTCGGCCGCCGAGGCGTTGACCACCTGCTGGATGCTCTCCATGACGGCGCGGATGTGCCGCACCGCCTCGACGATATTGCCGGTGCCGGCCTCTCCCTTGGTGCGTATCATGGCCGCCCCCTCGTGGATGCGCCGCAGGGCCTCGCCCAGGTCGCGGCAGCCGCAGACGAAGGGGACTTTGAAATCGTGCTTCCAGACATGGTACTTCTCGTCGGCGG
>DAOUEH010000289.1:0-2456 GCA_034430635.1 Dehalococcoidales bacterium
CCCTGACGCCGGTGGAGCTTATCCTCTCCATCGGCATCCTCGCCTTGCTGGGGCTCATCTACCTGCTGGGCCTGAAATACCTGCAGCTGGCCCCGGCTCAAGAGAGCGGAAATACGGAGACGAAACCATGAGCGAGGAGGCTAAAATCACCCGCCGCGAGCTGCTGGCGCGGCTTTCCCCTCTGGGCAGGGTGACACTGGATAGCGAGCGCTGCACCGGCTGCGGCCTCTGCGTGCTGGAGTGCGCCACCGGGGCACTCAAGACTACCACGGAGGCCGGCGGCTCGTTTCAAATTATCTTCCGGCACGGCCTCTGCACCGCCTGCGGGGCCTGCCGCGACATCTGCCCGGAGAAATGCCTTACGCTTACGCGCGGGCTGGATACCGGCGGGCTTGACCGCGAGACCGTCCTCTTCGAGGACGCTGTGGCCGTTTGCCGCGAGTGCGGCCGGGCTATCGGCCCGCAGACGATGCTCGCTAAAATACGCCGGAAGGTGGAGGCCACCGGGCGCCCATTTACCGCCGAGGCCGGGCTCTGCCCGGACTGCCGGGCGCGGGCGCAGCTGGGACGCCTGAGGTTAAAGTAAAGTGGACAGCGCAGGGAGAGTAATTGCCATCATCATCGAGGTCGTCATCCTGACGGCGCTGGCCTACGCCGTCCTCAATGCCGTGAGACTTACCGCCTTCGACCTGGGCATCGGCCCGAAATACTCCAAATTCGTCACCCTGGTGCTGCTGGCGCTGGGCTTCATCGCCGTGATTTTCTTCATCGCCCACCTCACGGCGTTCTACCCGTCGTAACTATATAAGGAGTAAATAAGGACAATATAGATGACAGGGAGCGAGGCGTTCTGGACGGGCCAGCTGGTCTACCTGCAGGATATTTTCCTGCCGGTAATCATCGGCGTGCTGGTCTTCGTGCCGGTGCTGGCCCTGGTCTTTTGCTTCGGGCTGGGGCGCAGCTGGCGGCTCTGGCGGCTGGGTCAGCCCGACGACCGCTCCGGCTCGTTCTGGCGGCGCCTCAGGACGACGCTGGCGGTAACATTTTCCCATATACGCATCGTCAGGGCGAATGAGCTTTACCCCGGCGTGATGCACGCCCTCATCTTCGGCGGGGCGGGCCTGCTCGTCCTGGGTAAGATTATCCGGCTCTTTTCCTACGCCACCGGCATCACCACCCCCCCGCAGGGTATCTACCTGGCCGCTTCGCTGATGTCGGAAATCGGCGGGATACTGCTGCTCGTCGGGGCGATTCTGGCGGTGGTGCGCCGCTTTATCCTCCGCCCGGCGCGGCTGGACAACCGGCCCGAGGACGCCCTGCTCTATATCTGGGTGTTCCTCATCGTCCTCACCGGCTTCATGATTAAGGGCTACCGCATCGCCATCGGCGACGTTTCCCCCGACGACTGGGCGCTTTGGTCGCCGGTGGGTCATCTCATCGCCCCCGCCTTCCCCACCTTCCTCACCGAGGCCACAAACGAGATTTTCGTCTGGCACCGGGTCATCATCCACACCGTCCCGGCCTTCTTCCTGCTCGGCTATATCTGGCTGGCCCGCTCCCGCCTGCAGCATATCCTGTTCTCGCCCCTCAACGTCTTCTTCCGCTCGCTCCGGCCCAGGGGGGCCCTGACGCCGGTGGACTTCGAGGCGACCGAGCTTTTCGGCGTGGCCAAAATCGAGGAGTTCACCTGGAAACAGCTCCTGGATTTAGACGCCTGCACCCGCTGCGGGCGCTGCCAGGACGCCTGCCCGGCCAATTTCAGCGGCAAGGCGCTCAACCCCAAGGACATTATTTTGAACCTGAGAGACCACCTCCACCAGGTCTACCCGGTGCCCCTCTCGCGCAAACCTATCGAAGACCGCCCCGACATGATTGCCGAGGCTATTACCGACGAGGCCATCTGGGACTGCACCACCTGCCGCGCCTGCATGGAGGCCTGCCCCGTCTACATCGAGCACGTGGACAAGGTCATCGACCTGCGGCGCAACCTGGCCATGGAGCAGAGCCGCTTCCCCGAGGACGTCCAGAACACGCTGAAGAGCCTGGGGGCGCGGGGGCACCCCTTCCGCGGGACGACGGCGACGCGGACGACCTGGTGCGAGGGGCTGGACGTGCCCACGTTGGCGGACGGCGCCGACTGCCGCACGCTCCTCTGGGTGGGCTGCACCGCTGCGCTCGAAGAGCGCAACATGAGCACGGCGCAGGCCATGGTGCGAATCCTGCGGGCGGCGGGGGTCGAGTTCGCCGTCCTCGGCGAGGAGGAAAGCTGCTGCGGCGACCCGGCGCGGCGCCTGGGCGACGAGTACCTCTTCCAGACCACCTGCCAGGCCAACATCGAGATTCTTAAGGGCTATAACATCGAGCGGATTATCACCGCCTGCCCCCACTGCTTCAACACCCTCAAGCACGAATACCCCCAGTTCGGCGGGGAGTTCCAGGTCGTCCACCACACCGAA
>DAOUEH010000290.1:0-1563 GCA_034430635.1 Dehalococcoidales bacterium
CGAGGGACAGGATGCCGCCCATACCGGGCGGCTGGTGCCCGTCTACCCGCTCACGGCGGGGCTGCGGCCGCGGCAGGTGCGCAAGCTGATGAAGGACTTCATCGACCTCTGGGCGCCCCGGCTGCCCGAGTTCCTCCCCGAGAAATTACGCAAGCGACTGGGCCTGCTGGAGCTGTCCGGGGCCATCGCCCAGGCACACTACCCTGAGGACGCCGTCGCCAAAGACCGGGCGCGCATCCGCCTGGCCTTCGATGAGCTGTTTCTCCTCCAGCTGGGCGTGATGAGTAAAAAGCGCGACTGGCAGCAGGGACGTCCCGGCACCGCCTTTGATACGAAGGCGCCGGTGCTGGAAAGGTTCGTCGCCTCGCTGCCGTTCCGGCTGACGGCGGCGCAGTCGCGGGTGCTCAAGGAGATAATGGCCGATTTAGCCAGGCCCGTGCCGATGTCGCGGCTGCTGCAGGGGGAGGTGGGCAGCGGCAAGACGGTGGTGGCCACGGCGGCGCTGCTGGCGGCGGCGGGGAGTGGCTGCCAGAGTGCCTTCATGGCCCCCACGGAGATACTGGCCGAGCAGCATTTTCAGACCATCCGCGCCCTGCTGGCCGCCCTGGGCGAGGAGAGCGGCGAGGGGTATTTGAGGACTTATGCCGGTATTTTGGATAGACCGCTTAGCGTGGCCCTGCTCATCGGGGATATCCGGGCCGCCGCTAAGAAAGAGCTTCGCCAGCAGATTGCCGCCGGCGGGATAGATATCGTCATCGGCACGCACGCCCTGGTGCAGAAGGGCGTCGATTTCGCTCGGCTGGGGCTGGCCGTCGTCGACGAGCAGCACCGCTTCGGCGTGGAGCAGCGCTCGGCGCTGCGGGAGAAGGGTTTCAGCCCGCACATGCTGGTGATGACGGCCACGCCGATACCCCGCACGCTGGCGCTGACACTCTACGGCGACCTCGATTTATCCATCATCGACGCGTTGCCTCCGGGGCGGCAGGAAATCAAGACGCGGTGGCTCCGCCCCGACCAGCGCGCCTCGGCCTACGCCTTCATACGCAAGCAGGTGGCCGAGGGCCGGCAGGCCTTCATCCTCTGCCCCCTGGTGGAGGAATCGGAGGCGGTCATGGCCCAGGCGGCCACCGCCGAGTACGAGCGCCTCTCCCGCGAGGTCTTCCCCGACCTGCGGCTGGGACTGGTGCACGGGCGGCTGGCATCGAAGGACAAGGACGCTGTCATGGGGCAGTTCCGCGACGGTGCGCTCGACATCCTGGTGGCGACGCCGGTCATCGAGGTGGGCATCGATATCCCCAACGCCACCGTCATGCTCATCGAGAGCGCCGACCGCTTCGGCCTCTCGCAGCTGCACCAGTTCCGCGGCCGGGTGGGGCGGGGGCAGGCGCAGAGCTACTGTATGCTCCTGGCCGAAGACCCTTCCGACGTGGGCCGGGAGAGGCTTGACATAATAGAAAATACTCAGGACGGTTTCAAGCTGGCCGAGGCCGACCTCAAGATGCGGGGGCCGGGCGAGTTCTTCGGGACGCGCCAGAGCGGCCTGCCCGACCTGCGCATGGCCCG
>DAOUEH010000291.1:0-3811 GCA_034430635.1 Dehalococcoidales bacterium
TGATAAAAATGAAGAATTACGTGGAAAATTTGAGGCTGTATTTGCCCGTAGTAAAACAAATATTAACAGAAGATGAAGGGCCTTTTTTATTCGTGTTGTTATTACCGTATCTCCCCAAGAAATTATTTCCCACCCACACTTTCCCTATTACATCCGCTGCTACTCAAGGGGTTTTATCTCATCCCCCCAGCGGGGAATAGCCTGCGGAGAGGGGCGCCAGCCCCTCTCTTTTTTATTTCCCCCTCTCCTGCTTCCAGCCTCGTCAGGAGAGGGGGATAAAGGGGGTGAGGTAAACCAACCCCCAAGGTATTGACAGACCAATCTAAAGAGGCTAAACTCAGGTAACTATTCTTTTCTATTTTATATTCAGGATGATGAAAAAGGAGGTAGAACCGTTATGTTTTGTCCCAAATGCGGCGCGCAAAACGCCGACGGCGCCAGTTTCTGCAGCAAATGTGGCGCAGGAATGACCGTGGCGGCACCGCCACCGGCACCGGCGGCGCCGGCGCCAAGACACGTGGCGGGAACCGAGCGAACCAGCGGTATGGCCATCACCGCGCTGGTGCTGGGTATCGTAGGACTCATCCTTAACTTCATAAGTGTCCTGGCCATTGTATTCGGGGCGATAGCCATCGGCCAGACCAACAAAGACCCCAACCTCAAGGGCAAGGGCATGGCTATAGCGGGTCTGGTACTGGGCATCGTCGTCTTCGTCATCTGGATAATCCTGATAATCTGGATCGGGTCGGCCATAACCTGGTTCTACTCCTATTAGTATAAGCCAGCAGTTCTTCGCCGGTATCGCCTTCCGCGACGGGGGGTGGTACCGGCGTTTGGGGTTAAACCATAATCCGGGGGAGCCGTGCCCCCGCGGTGTCATTCACCCTCCTTTTCCCTTATAATATAGAGATGAGCATCCTGCTGGCTGGGGGGCGACCATGACCCGGATGAGCGGCGCCGAGTCGCTGGCGGCGATACTGGCACGCGAGGGGGTGGAGGTGGTCTTCGGGATTCCCGGCGTGCAGATAATGGACGCCGTGGACGCCATCTACCGCGCCGGCGACATCCGCTGGATTTCCACCCGCCATGAGCAGACGGCCGCCTACATGGCCTACGGCTACGCCCGCACCACCGATAAGACCGGCGTGGCCCTGGTGCTGCCCGGCCCCGGGGCGCTCAACACGGCCGCCGCCATCGGCACCGCCCGGGCCGCCGCGGCCCCGGTGCTCCTCGTCTCCGGGCAGATAGAGAGCTATCACCTGGGCCATCACCGCGGCGTCCTCCACGAGCTGGACGAGCAGCTCGATATCTTCCGCCACCTCACTAAGTGGAGCGGCCGCGCCACCAGGGCCGCCGACATCCCGGTGCTGTTGCAGCGGGCCTTCGAGGAACTTAAGACCGGCTGCACGCAGCCGGTGGAGATAGAAGTCCCTTTCGACCTCTGGGCGCAGCCGGCCGAGGTGACCTTCCGCGAGAGAAAGGCCGCCCCGCCCCGGCCGCCCAAATCCGGCGATATTAAAAAGGCCGCCCGCCTGCTCAGGGACGCCAGGCGCCCCCTGATTCTCTCCGGCGGCGGGGCCGTCAAGTCCGGCATCGAAGCCGAAATCACCGGGCTGGCCGGGCTTCTCCGGGCGCCGGTGGTGATGACGACGGAGGGGCAGGGCGTCATCCACTGCGACGACCCCATGTGCGCCGGCAACTTCGTCCTCTGGCTCAACCCCGTTTTCAAGGAGGCGGACTGTATCCTGGTGGTGGGCAGCCGCCTGCGCGCCTCCGGCAACACGCGCCTGGAGCTGCGGCCCGACCAGAAGGTCATCCAGATAGACTGCGACGCCGCCGAGCTGGGGCGTAACCACCGCATCGACCTGGGCATCAACGCCGACGCCCGCCTCACGCTCAAGGCCCTGCTCGGCGCGATAGAGGGCCCCGGCGCCAGCCTCTGGCGGGAGGAGGAAATCGCCGCCAGGCGGGCCGGTATGCGGGACAGGCTTACGGCGGTCGCCCCGCTGCAGATGGCCGTCGTCGCCACCATCCGCGAGGTACTGGGGGACGAGGGCATCCTCGTGCCGGATATTACCAACCTGGGCTACTGGTGCGAAATCGCCTATCCGGTCAACCGGCCGCGTACCTACGTCGAATCGTCCTACTTCGCCACCCTCGGCTTCGCCTTCCCCACTGCCCTAGGGGCCAAGGTGGGCAACCCGGCCAGGGACGTGGTGGCCGTCTGTGGCGACGGCGGCTTCCCCTACGCCGCCACGGAGCTGGCCACCGCCGTCCAGGAGGGTATCAACGTGGTGGCGCTCGTCTTCAGCGACGGGGCCTACGGGACGGTCAGCGGCATCCAGCGCCGCCAGTTCGGCGGGAGGTACGTCGGCAACCGCCTGCACAACCCGGACTACGTCAAGCTGGCCGGGGCCTTCGGGGCCACCGGCGTAAGGCTCGCCAGCCACGAGGAACTGGGTAAAGCGCTCCGTGCCGCCCTGGACGGGAGGAAACCGGCCGTCATCGAGATACCCGTGCCCCAGCTGGACACCCCCTGGGACGCCCTCATCGGCGACGTCGCCTAGCCCGACTCGGTTTCGTAAGGCCAGACGGACAGGCTGCCCTCCATGAACCTCACGTTACCAAAGCCCTCCCCGTCGAGGAGACGCTGCGCCTGGTAGGCGCGCACGCTCGTATGGCAGTAGATGACGATTTCGGCGTCCCTGGGTAGCTCGTTATAGCGCTGCCTCAACTCCGTCAGCGGCAGGAAGCGCACCTGTTCTGCCTTGATACGCTCCATTTTCCACTCCGGGGCCGAGCGCACGTCGAGCAGAATAAAATCGTCGCCGCGGTCGAGCCTGGCTTTCACCTCGGCCATGGTCAGTGTCCGGGCCAGCCCCGCCCGCTTGTTGCGGATGACGTTGGCGGCGTTGTGCAGCGGGTCCATGGCGGAGTTGAAGGGGGGCGCGTAGGCCAGGTCGAGGTCGGCGAGGCTATCAATCGTGGAGCCACTGGAAAGGGCCGCGGCCAGCACGTCGATACGCTTGGCGGCCTCTCCGGTGCCGACCACCTGACCCCCCAGGATTTTCCCGCTTGATTTTTCCGCCACCAGCTTGACGACGATTTCCCGCGCCCCCGGATAGTAGCTGGCATGCTCCGGGGCGGGGACGAGGGCCGTGATGGTCTCGTAGCCGGCCTTCCTGGCCTGCGCCGCGGAGAGGCCCGTCCGGCCCGCGTTATAGCCGAAGAGCTTGCAGATGGCCGTCCCCAGCACGCCGGGGAAGGTAAGGCGCCCGCCGGTGACGTTAGAGCCGATGATGCGGCCGTGCTTGTTGGCGGTAGAGCCCATCGGGGCCAGCATCGGTTTTCGAGTGATGATATTGGTCACCTCCACGCCGTCGCCGCCGGCGTAGATGGCCGGGTCGCTGGTCTGGAGATGCTCGTTGACGGCGATGCCGCCGAGGGCGCCGATTTTTAGACCCGCCTCTCTCACCAGCCCCACCTCCGGCCTTACGCCCAGTGAGAGCAGCACCAGCCCGGCCTTTGCCTCGCCGCCGCCGGTGATGACGCTGGCGACGCGCCCGGCTTTATCGCCGCTAAAGCCGTTAACGCGCTCGCCGCAGCGCAGGATAACACCCTTACTTGCCAGGTGTTTCGCCAGGGAGGCGGCCATCTCTTCGTCCAATAGCTGTGGCAGGGCCCAACCCAGGGCTTCCAGCACGGTGACCTTGAGCCCCAGGGTGGCCAGGGCCTCGGCCATCTCCAGCCCGATGAGCCCGGCCCCGACGATAACCGCCTCCTTGTTGGCCAGACCGGCCGCGTATTTCTT
>DAOUEH010000292.1:0-2419 GCA_034430635.1 Dehalococcoidales bacterium
TCATGGGGCTCATCGGCATCGTCTGGGCGCTCTGGGGCTACAGCCTCAGCTTCGGGACGGACCAGGGCGGCTTCATCGGCGGGCTCAATTTCCTGGGGCTCGCCGGCGTGGGCATGGAGGCCTCGGATACCTACGCCACCACGGTGCCCCACCTGGCCTTCATGACCTTCCAGGGGATGTTCGCCATCATCACCGTGGCCCTCATCACCGGGGCGGTGGTGGAGAGAATCAAGTTCAGCGCCCTGATGATATTCGCCGCTCTGTGGGTGACCGTCGTCTACGGCCCCGTCTGCCACTGGGTCTGGGGCAGCGGCGGCTGGCTGGCTGGCCTCGGCGTCCTGGATTTCGCCGGCGGCGCCGTCGTCCACATCAATGCCGGCGTCTCGGCACTGGCCCTGGTGCTGGTGCTGGGCAAACGCCGCGGCTTCCCCGGTGACATCATGGAGCCCAACAACATACCTTTCGTGGCGCTGGGCGCCGGGCTGCTCTGGTTCGGGTGGTTCGGCTTCAACGCCGGCAGCGCCCTCACCTCCGGCGGCCTGGCCGCCAACGCCTTCGTCGCCACCAACCTCTCCGCCGCCGCGGCCGGTTTCACCTGGATGATAATCGGCTGGCTCAAGCGCCGCCCCAGCCTGCTGGGGACGGTTACCGGGGCGGTGGCCGGGCTGGTGGCCATTACCCCCGCCGCCGGCTTCGTCCCCCCCATTGCCGGCATACCCATCGGGGTTGTCGTCGCCGTGGTCTGCTACTACAGCGTGGTATTCATGAAGAACAAGCTGCACTTCGACGACTCCCTGGACGTCTTCGCCGTCCACGGCGTGGGCAGCATCTGGGGCGTCCTGGCCGCAGGTATCTTCGCCAGCTCCGCCGTCGGCGGCACGGCCGGCCTCTTCGAGGGGAACGCCGGGCAGCTGCTCACCCAGTTCATCGGCATCATCACCGTCGCCGCTTACGCCTTCGCCATCACCTGGATTATCGCCAAGGCCCTCGACAAGACCATCGGCCTGAGGGTGAAGCAGCACGAGGAGGCCATCGGCCTCGACCTGGCCCAGCACGGCGAGCGTGCCTACGGAGGTCTGCTGCGATGAAGAAGATAGAGGCGATTATCCGGGAAGAAAGGCTGGCAGCCGTCAAGGCGGCCCTGGAAGAGAGCAGCTATTTCGGCATGACCGTCAGCGAGGTCAGCGGCCGCGGCAAGCAGAAGGGCATCCCCGTGCAGTGGCGCGTCGGCGAGTATCGCGTCGACCTGCTGCCCAAAATCAAGCTGGAACTGGTCGTCCTCGACGAAGACGCACCGCTGGTGGTCGAGGCCATCGTCCGCACCGCCCGGACGGGCGAAACGGGCGACGGCAAGATCTTCGTCCTGCCGGTGGAGGGCGTCACCCGCGTACGTACCGGCGATAGAAACGAAAACGCCATATGAGCCAGAAAACACCGAACTCTATTAATTAATAGACAATAAAGGTATAATAGGAGGGAAGATGACAAACCGAAGCCGGGAAGAAGCCAAAGCCTACGTCCTGAAGATGGCCAAGGAGCACGATGTCAAGTTCATCAGGCTCTGGTTCACCGACATCCTGGGGATGCTCAAGAGCTTCGCCATCACCGTCGAGGAGCTGGAAGGGGCCCTGGAAGAGGGCATGGGCTTCGACGGCTCGTCGATTCAGGGGTTCGCCCGCATCGACGAGAGCGACATGGTCGCCATGCCCGACCCCGATACCTGGCAGCTGCTGCCCTGGCGGCCGCGCGAGCACCGGGCCGTGGCCCGCATGTTCTGCGACATCCTGCGGCCGGGCGGCCAGCCCTTCGAGGGTGACCCGCGCTTCGTGCTCAAGCGAAATCTAAAGAAGGCCGCCGACCTGGGCTACACCTACTACGTGGGCCCCGAGCTGGAGTACTTCTACTTCGCCCAGAACCCCGACGACCCCACCATGCCCACCACCAAGGTGCTCGACAAGGGAGGCTACTTCGACCTGACCCCCCGCGACGCCGCCGTGGACATGAGGAAAGATACCGTGCTCATGCTCGAGGAGATGGGCATCGGCGTGGAGTATTCCCACCACGAGGTCGCCCCCAGCCAGCATGAAATCGACATGCGCTACACCGACGCCCTCACCATGGCCGATAACGTGATGACCTACCGCCTGGTGGTCAAGGAGGTCGCCCTGAGGCACGGTGTCTACGCCACCTTCATGCCCAAGCCCGTCTTCGGCATCAACGGCAGCGGCATGCACGTGCACCAGTCCCTCTTCAAGGGTGATAAGAACGCCTTCTTCGACCCCAAGGATTCCTATAACCTCTCCAAAGAGGCCAGGGGCTATATCGCCGGGCTCCTAAAGCACGCCCCGGAGATTACCGCCGTCTGCAACCAGTGGGTCAACTCCTACAAGCGCCTGGTGCCCGGCTACGAGGCCCCGGT
>DAOUEH010000293.1:0-1915 GCA_034430635.1 Dehalococcoidales bacterium
GAGCGGGACGCCGTGGGCTACTGCCACCGCATCATCGCCGCCACGGAGCGGGAGAAGGGCGAGCTGGCGCAGTACTACGGCGCCCTGCCGGATAAGGTCGGCGTGGTGCCCTGCGGGGTTAATTTAGAGCTGTTCCGGCCGCAGGACAGGCAGGCCGCCCGCCGCGAGCTGGGGCTTGCCGACGATAAAATTCTCCTCTACGTGGGCCGGCTCGACCCGCTCAAGGGCATCGACCGGCTGCTCCGGGCGATGACCCACCTGCGGCATTTCGATAAGCTCCGGCTGATTGTCATCGGCGGGGACGAGCGCAGCGTCAGCGAGCGTGAGAGGTTGAGCCGCCTGGCCGTGAAACTCGGCATCGAGAATTTGGTCACCTTTGAGGGTATAGTCAGGCAGGAGCTTCTCCCCGGCTATTACCGCGCCGCCGACTGCTGCGTGGTGCCTTCCTACCACGAGAGCTTCGGGCTGGTGGCCCTGGAGGCCCTGGCCTGCGGCACGCCGGTAGTATCCAGCGACGTGGGCGAGATGAGTAGCATTATCCTGCCGGGAGAAACGGGCTACGTGGTGAGTGATAACCGGCCGGAGGCCCTGGCGGGGAAGATAGCGCAGGTACTGGCCTGGCCGCCCCGCGACGCGGCGGCGATAAAGACTATTCGTGGTTCGGTCGAGCGGTTCGGCTGGGCGAGTATCGCCGCGGCCGTCACCGGAGAGCTACGCGCGGCGCTGGCTGATAAACTGGCGGCGGCCTAGCCCACCGCTAGCTCGTACCAGAGGTAGGTCTGCCGGGGCTTAAATCCCACCGATGCGTACAGCGCGCTGGCCGTCTCGTTGGCGCTGTCCACCGTCAGCCACACCTTACGGACGCCCCGTCCCTTGAGATGGGCCAGTCCCGCCAGCAGCGCCCGCCGCCCGACGCCCTGCCCCTGGAAATCGGGGTGGGTGCCAATCATGTAGATGCGTCCCTCACCCGGGGCGCCTATCTCCGTCCAGCAGTAGCCGGTGACGGCCGCCTCCTCGCAGGCCAGGATAATGTCCCGGCGGGAGCGGTGGCTCAGCCTTATCTCATGGGCCGTTGTCTCCGGCGTGTTACGCTGGTAGCCCCAGTGGTCGGCGAAGCTGCGGTTCTGCAGCTGCGTCAGCAGCGCCTCCTCGCCCTCACCCAGGTGGCGGCAGCCGGTCAGGGCCGTCTCCAGCTCCGGCCAGGCGATATTATCCAGGTCCAGCGATAGCTCCAGGAAACGGCGGACATGCTTGAAGCCGAGCCGGCTGAGGATGTTCTTGGCGGTGACGTTCTCGTTGCGGATATAAATGTGGATAAATCGCGCCCCCAGCTCACCGGCGCGCTTCAGCGCCGTCCTGAGGAGCCGGCGTCCCAGGCCTTTCTGGCGGTGCTCCGGGAGCAGCCAGGCATCGGCGATGACACGCCCGATGGTGAGTTCCGGCTTGATATCCAGGAAGCCGACGGCATCGCCGCCCGCCGTGACGAGGAACAGGTCGCGGGCGGGGTCGTAGTCCGGCCGGGCCAGGTTCTCGGCGATGGCCTGCGGCGTGGCCGGGCGGCCGATGGGCTCCTCCCGCTCGGCGGCGAGATAGAGCAGGACGAACTCGTTGAAGTCGGCAGGCCGGTAGTTCCTGATACGATATAGTGCATCCTTCATCGTTCCTCCGAAATTGTACCAGCTTCGGCTGATGTTATACAATTTAAGTAGAATAGACTGGTTGATAAAGGAGTTCCAGATAGTATGTCCGACGAGATTTACATGATGGTGGTCACGCCGCACCCCGACGACGCCGAGTTCGGGGTCGCCGGGACGGTAGCCCGCCTGACGCGGGAAGGCAAGCAGGTCGTCTACGTGGTCTGCACCAACGGCGATAAGGGCACCAGCGACAGAAACGTCCGGCCGGAGGATTTGGC
>DAOUEH010000294.1:0-1584 GCA_034430635.1 Dehalococcoidales bacterium
GCGCCTCCTTCGGCCTGCCGGAGTACGTCCGCATCGCTCCCCGCACCCCGCCCGAAAACGATAAGCTCCTCGCCGCCATCGCCGCCGTATTGCCGCCGGGGGGAGATAAAGACTAAAATGGGAGAAATATATCCGAAACCGGAGGTAGCCGCCAGATGACCGCCGCCAGGAAAAACGCCGGGGTGCAGGCCGCCCTGACCAAGCTGGACGCCGATATGGTCGGCGTCGCCCGTCTCGAAGATATCAAGGACACCCCGCTGGAAGAGCAGGTGCTCAAGCTGCTGCCGGCGGCACGCTCCATCGTCGTGCTGGGGATGGAAATATGGGCCGAGTTCCTCGACCTCACCGCGCCGGAGAGGCCGACAGGCGCCGCCAACCCCAACGACATCCTCGGCCACCATATCAACTACCTGCGAGAGCAGCTCAGCCGCGCCGCCTACGATATCGCCGGGGCGGCGCATAAAGCCGGGCTCAAGGCCCTCCCCCTGCCTGGGTGGGGGCCGGCAGTCGACCGGAGGTCGCTTACGGCGGTGATTTCCTACCGGCACGCCGCCGAGGCCGCCGGTCTGGGGAAAGTCGGCATGAGCGGGCTGCTGGTGACAGACAAGTTCGGCCCCAGGGTGCAGCTGGCCGTCTGCCTCACCGAGGCCACCCTCAAGTCCACCGCCAGCGATATCCCCCGCGCCTGCCGCTACTGCAATGTCTGCGTGGGCAAGTGCCCGGCCCACGCCCTGGGCTACCCTAAGGAGGGCGAGCGCTATATTATCAACCAGTTCGCCTGCCGTAATTATTTGGAGGCGGCCGGGGGCTGCTCCGAGTGCATGCGCGCCTGCCCCGTCGCCTCGCCGCGCTACAACTAAAGAGAACCGCGGGCTAAGCCGCGGATGATGAGGGCGGCCCGGGTGGGAATAGATAACTCAGACGGGGAGGCGGGGCAACATAATAGCTATAACAGAGGAGTTTGAATGGATTTACTCGCCAAGACGATAAAAGACATAAGACCCCTGGACGAGGCGGCCATGACCGCCGCCCGCCAGCGCCAGGACACCCTCACCAAACCGCCGGGCAGCCTGGGGAGGCTGGAGGAGCTATCCATCAGGCTGGCCGGTATCCAGGGCAAGGCCCACCCCACCATCGAGCGAAAGGTCATCTTCACCATGGCCGCCGACCACGGCGTCGTCGCCGAGGGGATAGGCAACTGGCCCCAGGAGGTCACCGCCCAGATGGTGGAGAACTTCCTGCGGGGAGGGGCGGGCATCAACGTGCTGGCGCGTCAGGTGGGCGCTCGCATCTGCTTCGTGGACATGGGCGTCGCCAGCGACCTCAAGCCCCATGCCCATCTCATCGTGAAGAAGATTGGCTACAGTACGAAGAACATGTGCGTCGAACCCGCCATGAGCGAGGCCGAGGCGCGCAAGTCCCTGACGACCGGCATCGAACTCGTCAGCGCCGAGGCGGACAAGGGGCTGGATATCGTCGGCACCGGCGACATGGGCATCGGCAACACCACCGCCTCCAGCGCCATCTTCGCCGCCATCACCGGCCGGACGGCGGGAGAGGTCACCGGGCGCGGCACCGGCCTCA